>NZ_JAVKBY010000076.1:0-63625 GCF_040222985.1 Coleofasciculus sp. F4-SAH-05 | reverse complement strand
ACCTCAAACCTCTATATGAGTAGTGCTGTTACTCTTAACTCCAGTAGGTAGACTAGCTTAAAATCTGCGAAAGTCTTGCGGTGAGATAATCCGAGAGTAATTTCAAGGGGAAATTTCCCCTTAAGTTGACACCAATGGGCACTGCCGTACCCTCATATCATATTAATTCTCATACTCCTGCCTTATTTCTGATGGTTCTCGTAAGCCTCAACAATGCGCTGAACCAGAGGATTACGAACCACATCTTGAGTGGAAAGTTCGCAAAACGCAATCCCATCAACGGGGCGGAGAATTTTTTGTGCCACCCCTAATCCTGAATCTTGATTCGGTGGTAAATCGGTTTGGGTAACATCTCCAGTCACCACCATCCGAGAACCAAACCCCAAGCGAGTTAAGACCATTTTCATCTGGGCTGGGGTGGTATTTTGGGCTTCATCCACAATCACAAACGCATTATTCAGTGTTCGTCCGCGCATATAAGCTAACGGTGCTACTTCAATAATTCCCCGTTCCATTAAATTGGGAATTTTCTCCCCATCAATTAGTTCATATAAAGCATCATAAAGCGGACGTAAAAACGGATTGACTTTCTGTTGTAAATCTCCCGGCAAAAATCCTAACTTTTCCCCCGCTTCTACAGCCGGTCGGGTTAAAATAAGGCGTTCATACTCATTTGCCAGTAATGCGCGGGTTGCCAATACCACCGCCAAAAAGGTTTTCCCAGTTCCCGCAGGTCCAATACAAAACGTCAAATCATGAGTAAGAACCGCTTTAACGTATTGGCGCTGGCGAAACGTCTTGGCGCGAATCACATCACCGCGACGGGTACGCGCCAGTACATCTTGATGTAAATCCTGGAGTTCATCCTGACGGTGAGTATCCAAAGCATGAAACGCGGTGCGAATGTCCGCCTCTTCAATCCGTTTACCCTCCAGCCAAAATGGTTTAAGCGATCGCACCACAGACGAGACGCGCTCAACTTGTTTTTGAGTCCCCGAAATGAGCAACTCCTGTCCCCTTAATACCAGACTCGCGCCAGTGCGTTGAGAGAGCAACTTCAGATTACTCTCGCGATCGCCCGCCAGTACCATAGCACTCTGGACACTCGGTAATTCAATCGTTGTCGATACTTCACTCAAGGTTGATCATCAGTTATCAGTTATCAGTGAGCAGTTATCAGCGAGTAGGGTGGTAGTGGCGTGACCCAACTAAAATAGGACTTTGTTTGTAGTGAGAACTTTAGTTCTCTCTCCGCCTAGCTGGAGAGGGCTAAAGCCCTCACTACGAACCCAATCTATCTCACCATTTTAGGTGGGTCACACCAGTAGGGTGTGAAAGCGCTTGCGTAACGCACCTTAACCAGTATATCGGGTGTGGCTGCGTAAGTCTTGCAACTATTAGCAGGCAGAGAAAACAAAGGACAAATGACAAATTACCAATGACAAATCAAAAACGAGGCTTAGAGTTAGGTTTAGGCAAGGGTAAGCGTCGAGGCGAACCTTTCCTCCCCTGGGATCTACTCCCGGAAGGGGTCTCACGGCGGGATGTGCCACCCGACTCATCATAGATATCCAAATAGACCGATTCACCGGCAATCTTAGCCACCCCTTGGATAACGGTGCGAATTGCCTGAATATTACGACCGCCTCGACCAAACACTCGCCCCTTGTCCTCTCCGTCAAACGCCAGCCGAATCCAGACCCGATTATTAGCATGGGCGCGTTCACAGTCTAAACTCAGCGACGTGGAAGACTCTAAAAACGGCTCAACTAAAAATCGCACCAGACTCCCATAATCCGGGCTGGTTTTCCGCCCAGGTTCAGACACTGGCTTGTTCAAGGACATTGGCTTTCTTGAGAATGCTGCGAACGGTATCTGTGGGCTGCGCTCCGTTTTTCAGCCACTTGGCAATAGCGGGGGCATTCAGAGTCGTTTGATCGGTTCTGGGATTGTAGAAACCCAACTCCTCTAAAGGACGCCCATCCCGACGGACACTACTCTCAATCGCCACAATGCGATAACTCACTTCACGCTTTTTGCCGAATCGTTTTAATCGAATTTTGACCATAGTTTCCAATAACTCACCTGTTTGATTTTACGCGATAATTATAGATTTAGGGGATTCGTCATTCGTTATTCGTCATTCGTCCTTTGTTGAGTTCCCCATCTTCCCCTGCTCCCCCTGCTCCCCCTGCTCCCCCTGCTTCCCCTACACCCTTATCTTCGTCAAAGCTGACCAAACCCTTTCTTCTTCTTCGCCTTTTTCTTCTTCTTCGTTGGACCGCTACCCCGCCAACCTTGTGAGGCACGATTGCCCATCCCGCCACCAAACATATCACCCATTCCGCCCATTCCGCCCATTCCGGGAAGTCCGCCCATTTGACCTTGACCCATCTGCTTCATCAGCGATCGCATCTTGGTAAACTCACTAATTAGACTGCTCACCTCACGCTCACTATGTCCTGAACCTCGGGCAATGCGGCGGCGGCGACTGGGAGAACCAGCCAGCAAATCCGGATTACGGCGTTCCTCAGCCGTCATCGAATTAATCATCGCTTCCGTTTGCTTGAGCTTGCCTTCCCCTTTTTCCAGTTGATCCGAACTCAGCTTACCCATTCCCGGCATCAGCTTCATCAACCCACCCAGGGAACCCATGTTTTTCAACAGCCGCATTTGCTTCAAGAAATCGCTGAAGTCAAACTGAGCATTGAGCATTTTCTCCTGCATCTGGGCGGCGTCAGCCATGTCAATTTCTTCTTGGGCTTTTTCCACCAGCGTCAGCACATCACCCATGCCCAGAATTCGCGATGCCATGCGATCGGGGTAAAATGGCTGTAGTGCTTCTACCTTTTCACCCACACCGACAAATTTAATCGGCTGACCCGATACCTGGCGCACAGACAAGGCTGCACCCCCTCTCGTATCGCCATCCAGCTTGGTCAGAATTGCCCCTGTAATCCCAATTTGTTGATTAAACGTATGGGTTAGGGTTGCCGCCTCTTGACCCGTCATTGCGTCAACAACCAGCAGCACCTCGTCGGGTTTAACATTGTCCTTAATCTGGGCAAGTTCCGCCATCATCTCGGCGTCGATTTGCAATCGTCCCGCCGTATCGATAATCACGGTATCGACACCCGTTTCCTGGGCACGGGCAACCCCCTGACGGGCAATTTCTACGGGGTTAGTATCTGTCCCCATTTCAAAGACAGGGATATTAATCTGTTCACCCAATGTCACCAACTGGTCAATTGCTGCAGGGCGATAAACGTCTGTCGCCACCATCAGACAACTGCGGTTTTCCTTGCCCAAGTGTAAAGCTAACTTAGCCGTTGCCGTGGTTTTACCGGTTCCCTGCAACCCTGCCATCAGCACAATAGTTGGTGATGTCTCTGCCTTAGCCAAGGGAACATTACTTTCCCCCATCACCTGCACCAGTTCATCGTAGACAATCTTAATAAACTGTTGGTCAGGGCGGACGCCAGCGATAACATCAGCGCCCATGGCATTGCTTTCCACATCAGCAACAAATTTTTTGACAACTTGCAGGTTCACATCTGCCGACAGCAAAGCCCGACGCACCTCTTTCAGGGCGTCTTGAATATTGGTTTGAGATATCTTGTCTTGACCGCGTAGTTTCTTCCAGGCGTCTTCTAAGCGTTCGGCGAGAGCATCAAACATAGTTAACGTTAATCTTAAAGTTTAGTGTTACCAGAGATAGGGTCGGCTTGCCGTGACTTCTTACACAATAACGCTTTAGGGGATTTGTCTACCAGTTCTTTTGATCGACTGGGCGACTTGAGTCTCAATGATACTGGCTGAATTTTTCATTCCTCACGGACATTGCTACCTCTGGAAGCCCGAACTCGTCGGACTTCATTTGGTTTCCGATGGATTGATCACAGTAGCCTATTACTCAATTCCCCTGCTGTTGATTATTTTCCTGCGCCAGAGACAAGATATTCCCCTTCCCTCTCCAGCACAGTTAGCCCAGATCAACCAGCAATTAACCCAAGAAATTCAGCAACGCCAACAGACTGAAGCAATATTACGCGATCGCGAACAGCGGTTTCGGGCGATTTTTAACCAAACCTTCCAGTTTATGGGGCTTCTCACTCCTGAGGGTAAGTTGTTGGAAGCCAATCAAAGGTCGCCCCTACAACCATTCGTAAAATAAACGGATTCCATCTAATTTTCACGCTAAAACAGGGCGACCCGATTCAATTGAGTGGAAGAGAGTTATTCATTAATACCAGCGGGTCGCCCCTACAACCATTGGTCAACAATCAATTATCGCACAAGTAGCGATCGCGTTCTTCAACTTCCGGGCTAGTCTGAATATAATCCCGTATCCAGTCACACCCCTGTTGGAGAACAGGATTGACATCCACCACCTGATCCAACTTCCAGAGAATCACCGTATGATCTAAACTGGCAGAGGCGAGAATCTGACCATCGGGACTAAAAGCAACATCAAAGACACGATCCGGATGACCGGGTAATGTGGTGATGAATGTGCCATCACTGCGCCACAGTTTAACCGTGTGATCCCAACTGGCTGAAGCGAGAAATTGACCATCGGGGCTATAGGCAACACTTTCCTCTATTTGTAGGGTGGGGAGAGCGCAGCGTAACGCACCTTGACCACCCTAAGTGGTGATGCTGCGTAAGTCCTGTAGGTTTTGGGCATTTTGTCAATTTTTATTTGTATAAATAAAAATTGACATGAATTATTTTTTTTGACAAAAATGCCGTAAAATATAGAGAAGAAAGATAAAAAATATTTAATTTAGGTTGGTTTAAAGTAATTATGAATACATTAATTATTTTAGCTGAAGTCAGTATTGTCATAATTATTTTCTTGGGTTTGATTTGGCTTGTGAGTAAGTCGTCAAAACTCTTGATTCAATACCGACTATTTAAGATCGAGGCGCAACAAGTCAAAATGATGCGTCGGAACATCACCGGATTGTTGCTTCTGACTGCCTTGGTGCTGTGCCTGGTGATTGTCGGTGTTAATGGTTTCCTGATCTATCAAGGAAAAGACCTACAAAAATATACACTCGACCTGATTAGGCTGATCCCACCCAAATTTTGGCTAACCTTGGCAGTTGGTATGGCTCAAAGTCTTGGTGCGGTCATTTTAGCGGCGATCGCTCTAGCCTTGATCAAATACTGCCTCAAACTAGCTAGCACTCGCGCCAAAAATATAGACAGCAGCACCGCCGATGATGAAAGTATTGATGCTTTTTTTGCCGAACTTTATAAAAGAATCAAATGGGGGAGTTGGCTGTGGATAATCGGTTGCTGTAGTCTGTTTCTCAAGTTACCCGCCGTAATTTCTGACTATCTTTTTGTCGCCTTACGCATCTATTTAATCATCGCGGTTGGATTACTGATCATTAAAGCAGCAGCCGCGATCGTGGATATCCTAGATGCGCTCAGTATCAGATACTCCAGCCCTGATAACCTATTAAGATTTTACGATCGCCTACGCCACCTGCTCCCCTTTTTGAAGCGGTGTTTGGAATTGGTTCTCTACGCCTGCATCGCTACACTGGTAACGCAGCAGATTGAAGTCATCGCCAATCTGTCCGATTTGTGGCTGCGAATTATCAAAATCATTACTATGGTATTCTTGAGCCGGGTATTTTATGACGTGGTTTATTTACTGGCTGAAGAATTAGTCTTTAAAGAGAAAAATTTGACCGAGAGGCAAACAGCCAGACGCTTAACCATGATTCCACTGTTTCGGAGTTTATTGCGATACTCAATTTATTTCACTGTTGGGGTTTCTATTCTCTATACTCTCGATATTAATCCAACTCCTATCCTAGCGGGTGCGGGTATTGTTGGTTTAGCGGTAGGGTTTGGCGCTCAAGAACTGATTAACGATATCGTTTGTGGCTTCTTTATTCTGTTTGAAAACTACTATTTAGTCGGCGATTATATTGAAGCGGGGAAAGCAGAAGAGAAAATCGTGGAAGGTACTGTAGAAGCAATTGAACTGAGAACCACCCGCCTCAGACATCCCAATGGTCAATTACAGATTATTCGCAATGGCGCGATTGGCTCGGTAACGAACTACTCCAAAGAATACACTTTTGCCGTCGTAGAAGTTTGCGTACCCTATAATGCCAATTTAGCCCATGTCTATCAAGTTGTTGAGGAGCTTGGAAAGGAGTTAAACGCCAATTATCCTGATGTCCTCGAACCCACACAAGTCGAGGGTGTGGAAAGTCTAGGGGAGTCTAATTTGTTGCTAAAGACATTAACAAAGGTAAACCCGGGAAAGCATCTTCAAATCCAGCGCATTCTGCGGCAGATGTTTATGGATACCTTGCGATCTGAAAATATTCTATTACCGGCTCCGATTAAAAATGAAGAATAATTTATAGCAACGTAGGGGCAAGGCATTGCCGTGCCCTTACCCGATATTTTAGTTAGGTTTTGTCCCTGAAACGAACCGACAAAATTTACAAAAAAAATGGCATAATTTGATAGACAATTAATTCAGGTAATGTTAGAATATTTTCTGGTAATATAAAAACAAAACCAACAGACAATAGGAGACTATGTTAACTGAACGGCAAACAAAAAAAATGACAAGATTATTCCAAGTCTATGACGCTGATGGAAACGGCAACGCCCACCCGTGTCAACTTAAGCCATAACCCTTACCCATTCTAATTTTCAGCTACGGGGTTTCTGCTCCCTTGGTTCTTGTAAAGGGCGGGTTTATTCAAGTTATCAGTTGGGTGCCATAAGTTATCTGTAAAACCCGCCCCTACACCCCCTCATAAGGGTAGGTTTTTTAAGATTGGGGTTGAGGTAAGACAAGGGAGACAGGTAGACCATCACTTCGACTTCGCTCAGCGACCGTAGACAAGGAAGAGTGAGAACGAAAAATCGGGCGTTTCGGCTTTTAGAAGTGAGTTTGACCGAACCTAATTTTGTACGGTTTTTCCCCCTTGTCTTCTTTCCATCCTTGTCCTCCAAGTCTAGTCCCAACCATAAAATAAAAAACCTACACCTGTAAGCCCTACACCCCCCGCTCTAAGAGCTTTTTACCTTAAGTTGACACCAATGGGCAATGCCGTGCCCTTACCCGATGTAGCTGAATCAAAACAACTCCCTATTTCGGAAGAGTCTGAGAATCTAGATAATTTGTAGCCTCTAAAATTATCAAATTCGTGTCATTTTCTCAATCAAAGACTGATGTTGAGGATAAAGCTTAGTTAACTCCTCTCGTTTAGCCAACTCAAAATCATTAAAATCAAAACCGGGATGTACGGTACAGCCCACCAGTGCATAAGATTGCGGATCATTCACCGTCGAGCCAAACCAACATCCCGCTTTGACTAAGGCTTGAAACACCTCACCCTCGTCAAAATTATCACCTAACTTGATCGGACAATAGTTTCCCGATTCCTCAATAACATGAACCGTTAGTGAACTCCCGGCATAAAAATGCCATAACTCATCGGAATCGAGGCGATGCAGCGCCGAAAAATCAGTTCCCTCTAATAAAAAATAGATGGCGGTTGCAGAATTCCGAGAGTCTTCAAATCGTTTGGGTAGATTTTCGTGAGGTATTTCTTGCTCACAACGATAAGTCTCCTTGTAGTACCCTCCTTCTGGATGTTTTTCAAGTCCAAGCTTTTCAATCCAATAGTTAGCGTTTTTAGTTGACATAGAGTTTCTCCTTAGAAATCATAATTTTATCTGTAGGGGCACGGCAATGCAATGCCTGAGCATTTTGGCATCATCAAAACCCTTGATCCAAAATCCGCCTTGTAACCGCCTTGCGTCACTTTACACTTCTTCTAGTTTATCGAGTTTTAGCCTCTCGCTCCCATCCCGTGCATCTCTTATGTTAGCAATTCTCCCTATTCCCTAAATATCTGGTTCAATGAGTTGAAACCTGTCGAAAAAACACCATCACCTATTAATTTAACCAGATTCTTTTCGGCTTGGATATCACAGTCAAATAGGGCTGTCCATTCAGCATAAGTTAAATCTCCATCTGTGATTGGTTTAAGCGTCAATGTTGCCACATAGTTCTTTAAGGGCATGGGTGATTCTAGAATTGAGTAGGAGAATAAATAATCTAAGTCGCTGAGAGCCAATAGCTTTTCGCGAATAGTACCCCCTTCTTTGAGATTGAAATGACGAATACAGTTAACTTTATCGCTGGGCTCACCATCTTCTATGAAACTGTTAGCAATAGCTGGATGCCAGTTAGGCAGAGCATTAAAATCTCTGATCTTCATCCATACGTTATCAATAGGAGCATTGATAACAGAACTTGTAAACACTCTAACCATTATGTCAATTTTCCCTCTACTCTATTATCCAAGAGCTGATTAGACAGAATCTATGTTTCAGCTACTCGTTGCCCTATTATACATCCCAGACTCCGAACTTCAAAATGTAGCAAGTAGTAAGTAGGTTGGGTAGAGCGAAAGCGAAACCCAACACCATTGTTAGCCTATTGGGTTTCGTTCCTCAACCCAACCTACGAGGCTAAAATTGTATCGGGCGACTCTTATCATCAAGTGCCTGCCAAAACAGATTGATATCCTCAGTTTTGATCTGTTGCGCCATGCGATAAACCCCAGGTTCTATTGCTGTTTCCGTTGTCGCCAGTTTCACTAATCCTAGCAGTTGCATCGTGACAATGGGATCAATATATTCTGTTTTTACTCCTTTCTCATGCTTGGCAAAAAAGTTGATCACAAAGCCATCGGCTAACAGGACTAATCGTTTCGACTGCCCGTTAAACTGAATATGATAGATTGTACCAATATCCTGGTGAATCGATTTACGAATTGAAAGACTGCTTTTAATCTTACCCCGAATCCATGCCGCGAAACCAGACGCCCAGGTATCAGGCTGGGCATCTTTCAATCCACTAATCTTGAGCAATTCAGGATATTGTTTAAGTTGGGCAACGAGGGCATCAGGTGTTTTCCCAGAAGCCAAAACTTGACGGATCATATCCATGTCATCGTCGGCGATAAAGCACATCTGTTGTTCATAACACCTCGTATACCCGGTCAACTGTTGCTGAATATCTATCGTCTTTTCGGAAAGAACCGCTAACAATTCATCCAGAAAAGCAATGGCTTTTTTAAATTCATAATCCTTGGATGAACCACTAACCAGGACAAGTTCATCAACCGGATTTTCATTGTTATTTCGGGTTAAAAAGGCATTGATGTCATACTCATCGAATACAGGTAGCCCCGTCATGCCAATTATGGTATCAACATGGTTCTGAATCAGGCGCGTCACTTTTTTGAACGAGAGTACCTGTTCTGAGACTAATAACGTGACTTTTTTGGATAAATTGCCGTTACTAAAGAATTGAATCATCCCTTGTCCATTGGGCAAGAATTCCATTTTCTCTGCCACATACCCAGACTCCTGTCTGATAGAATCCCATAACTGATTCAATCTGTCCAGTTCTTGCCATAGCATCTCCAAGGAAATGTCTGGATGTGGGAAAGAATTGGTAAAGACTAATTCCGTAAAGGAGGCGTAGGGGGAAGAGGGCGAAAAGAACTCGCGCACGGATTTCTCCAGCGTCTGGTTGTATAGGTGCAGACTACGATTGCCAAACGACAAATCGATAATCACCGGTAAACAGTTGTCTTCGACAACATATCGACCCAAGTTTAAGTAATCAACTTTTATGGCTGCATAGGGAAACCTTTCGCTGTCAATTTCTCGATAAAAGGCGTGATCGACAATATCTATGGCAAACACATTACTGGTGCTATTCTGCATTTCGGTAAGTTCTTCAACCAGTCGAGTACCGATTGCCCCATTGCCACCAATAACTGCCACTTTACGGGTTTCAAATGTGGGCAATCCTAATCGACCTAATGCCGTTGACGTGGAGTCAATAATTGCTTGTGAAACTCCTTTTGCCTCAAAAATAGTTTTGATGTCATCCCGTGCGGTTGAGAGTACCGGCAGCAAGGCTTTTCCTTGATTCGATTCAATTGCTGCCAAGTCTCTGCGTTCTCCAGCCCCTGTCACTTCAACGGCACCAACTATTATCCTTTCATCCACAGCTTGTTTGAACAGGGAATGCCAAGGATGGCTGGAATCGTTATAAATTTGATAAATCAGAGGGATGGCATATCCGCCATCTTCATAAATCAAAAATTTGGTCTTTTCTTGGAGACATCGTTGAACACTGCGAACCAGTTCGGTTTCCACTAAGGTTGTCATTGCACTCATATAGTCCCGATTCACGTTCGAGTCGTTATATAAGTCGGTAAACAACGCTTCATCAGCACTCAAAAGAAAAGAGGATTGCTTAAAGTCAAATCGGTATTGCGTCGGTTCAATCGGATGTTGAATCATGCGTAAACATCGATAGCTTTGACTCGACACATAATCTAACATTCTCATGGTGGGCCAATTGCTTTCACCATAGGGAATGCCAATAAAGGCATCAATGGTAAATCCTAATGCCTCTAGGGTTTGTAACGTCATCACCACTTCATGGGTGCGATGATGAAGTACCAACAGATGATAGGGATTCTGCTGGTGCAGGCTGGATTTTTCCGGCAAATTAGTATAAATATGCTGCTGAATCGGCATATTTATGCTTGATATCAAGTATTTAACCTGTTTGTGAACCGACTGTTGATCCTCTGCGATATCGATAAAAATATCAGCGGTTGTGGTTGAAGCGGCTTGATCATAATGTATGCCCTTTACCTGCCACTGAATAAAAAAGGTTTGCTGTTGTGAGTCGTACTGCTTATGCACAACTAAGCTACCCCCTCGCCCTAATGATTCAGGAGTGCCGATAATTTCAAATTGATCAGAAGAAACCTCTTCGAGTAGACGGCTATTCCCAATTTGGGAGAAGAGAGTATGCAAAATTATCGCCCCAGACGGCGTTCCGGGTTTGAGAACCGTTTCCAGGATGTCAGGAGTGGCAAAGAAGGCGAGATCAAGGTCTTCTTTTTCGGGGACAGCATCTAAAATTCGGTCAGACCCCGATAAGATGAAGTTATGTTGCTCCCTGATAATCAGTTTTTTCTCTAAGGGAATAATGCTGTCCGACTTATAAGCCTCAGCCGCCAGTTCTTCGGCTAAAAAATAAAGGTAGTCATTGGCGAGTTCTCGATCAAGCGTCATACAAATACTTCTGGGTCTCAGGTTTTTATTGATGTATCGAACATATTACATCCTATCTATATCCCATAACGGTTTAATTAATATTTTTTTTACAAACAAACCAAATTAGCTATAACTCAGACAAATTTTCCATGATATTGCACCAAAAAAAACTTAAGTGTAAGATTATAATTGCCCTGATTAACTTGATTGTTTTATTAACACAATTAAATTACGATTAACAATCATGATCTAATCCAACAGCTCTCCTTGCAAATGCACCCGGAGGGAGGTTACTACTCTGAGGCATATCGTTCTAGCATGATGATTGAAACCGATCGAGTGGGGCAAAAACGTTCAGCCATGACTTCGATGTATTATCTGCTCACAGATGACAGCCCAATCGATTACTTTCATATCAATAAGTCCGACATTATGCATTACTTCCATGGGGGTTCCCCAGTGACTTATTTGCTCATACCTCCAAATGGAAGACAACTTTTATCTTAGTTTACTCTATCCTAACTTGTCACTATACCAGCGCGAAGCGCTATAACCACCGTACCATCGTTGGGGTTCTAGCCGCCCAAGTGGATAAATATAGCAAGGTGTGAGACTCGAAGGGTTAATTTATACCGTTGCCCACGATATCACAGCCCGCAAACAGACTGAAGAAAAATTACACCTGCTCGAACGTGCGATCGCGGCGGCGAGTAATGGTATCGTAATTACCGATGCTCAAGCCCCTGATCATCCCATTGTCTATGTCAACCCAAGTTTTGAGCGGATTCTTGTAAAGGTTTAATTTTAGTCAGTCTTACCAACGTTGTATTATTGGAAAAGGTTGATTTAAAAGTTCCATGTTAACGCGGTCCAGCTTCAATCGCAGAATTAGCGATGTTGACCATCATCGCTTCGGCTTGATTGACATCTGTCCCCATCCCTTTTAAGGCAATTCGGTAATGGGTATCTCGCCACACCCATTCAATCACCGATGGTGTACAAAAACCCTGACATCGACTTGGTGTAAAGTATCCCCATATATTATTGGTGAGAGGGATTTTTTTGATAAATCCATCGCTGGGAGAATAGTTGGGATTCACTGGCGTAGCGCTAAATGCACCTACAGTACAATCCGGGATTCCATTGCAGTTTTGCTTTAATCTTAAGGCAATACTATAGGTATGGGGTGACCTAAAACTATTTACATAAATCCGCTGTTTAAACTTCGGCATTTGGCTGGGTAATAAAATCAATGTATCGGTTTGTTGCTGGAGTTGCGGTAAGACAGGGGTGAATATATTCGCTACGGGAGGTTGTTCTGATGGTGTGCTAGGATTAGCGCGATCGCGATTAATTAACTGTCGCGCCATCTGATGAGGAATTCCATAACTAGCCAGGGTGCTAGGAGTAAATGGAGTTTGGGTTGACGCGATCGCGTGCCATTGATTATTCTGATTGATCACAACCGTCTCTCCAGTACTATTGTCCCAAAACCATTGCGCGATCGCGTAATTATCAACAACTGTAATTTGAGTAACTTCTGGAGACAACCGAAACCCATTACCCCTTTCCCATAAATCCAGGAGTACAACTTTCCGAATCACTCCCGTATCATCCGCTACAGCAGGAGTCGCTTCTGTCAATATTGTCAGCACTGGATAACTAGCCAATAGAATCAGGCTGGCGATGCACCCAAATCCAAAACTAACCTTCATAATTCCCTGTCTTATGCGAAAATGGTCGTAGTTGCGCTTGAGCGCCGATCACACTCACCCATCAATTAAGATAGAACTATTCATAACTTCTATAGCATACAACGATGGAGCCAAATTTAACCCTAATTATGTCTAAATTCCTTGTCCTTTCAGATTGTAGAGACGTTGCATGCAACGTCTCTACAATGTTTTTGGGGGTTGACTAAAACGGTTCAATATAGGGCGAGCCGAACAAATTGAATGGAATAGAGTTGTTCATTAGTGCAAGCGGCTCGCCCCTACACACACACCCCATTTTGATGCAAGCAGGTATCTGTGTCGGAATATCAGGGTTTTGGGATTCCGAAGCGATCGCGCGAATTAGGGCAGGTTCGCACCCGATATGATACTCTGACTCGGCGCCATAGTGTTACGATGTCGGATACATGATCAGCTATGGCTTACACTCAGAACAGATGTAGGATGCTACCTCTTTGTGTACACTCGAAACGATTTTGAGCTTAAAAGCGTGGAAAAGGGTATATTTTTTAGTATCTGTTTGGGATTAATGGGTTGGGTGGCTCAACCGACTTTGGCGTTACCTCCCCCAGATGACGTACCCGAAGAGGTGTGGAGAACCGAGATAATCACCGAAGCGCGATCGCCTATCGATGGGGAACTGCTTACAGCCGCAGAATACGCCCAACTTAAAGCTGAATTAGCCCAGCGGTCAACCCCCCCGGAACTCGATCCTGAGATCCGGCAAAGTGTTTTTCAGCTACAACTGCTTGATCTGCTGCGGACAGTCACCCCGTTTTAAAGTTAAAGTTCATTAGCACAATAATGCCAAACTTGTCAACCATTTTTACCGGGGCGGGTTTCACTAATGTAGATGTCCGATAACTTGACTCACATCCGCCCTTCTAGGAGAAACCCGGGAAAATTTTTTACAGGTGGGTCATTCAAGACACCGGGGTCAAATTCCGTTTATGCTTGCCACAGATAGGATACCGAGAATAGGATGATGAAGAGTATTCTCTCAACGTCTATTTGGATCACGATTGTGGCAAACCGACAGGTTATAACTCTTGCTTATACCCCAATTTCCCCCGAATGTGTAGAAAAAACAAAAAAAGTATATAAATATTAAAATTATTTAACACCCATTTTCCAATCACTGAAGTAGATACCTCGATGTTTCCCATGATTGCCCCTGAACAGATTGACCGAATTGTCTGGAATCAACATCATGACCCCTTTGAGATACTGGGTCCACACCGATTAGAACAGGATGGAAAGACCACCTGGGCAGTGCGGGTGTATTTCCCGAATGCTGACGCCGTGTGGGTTGTGCTGCCAGAACAACGCCAAGACTATCCGATGCAATCAGTGCATCATCCCCACTTTTTTGAATGTCAGATCGATATAGAGGAACTGGCAAACTACCAGTTACGCCTCAAAGAAGGCGAACATGAGCGGGTTATCTACGATCCGTATGCCTTCCGTTCGCCACGCTTAACCGACTTTGATCGGCATTTATTTGCCGAAGGGAATCATCATCGCATCTACGAGAAACTAGGAGCCCATCCCACGGAAATAGATGGAGTTCAGGGTGTCTACTTTGCCGTTTGGGCTCCGAATGCTCGCAACGCTTCGGTTTTAGGCGATTTCAACCACTGGGATGGGCGCAAACACCAAATGCGGAAGGGTGACACTGGTATTTGGGAACTGTTTATCCCAGAAGTGGCAGTTGGCGACCATTACAAGTATGAAATCAAAAACTATGACGGGCATATTTACGAAAAATCTGACCCCTATGGTTTCCGCCAAGAAATCCGCCCCAAAACCGCCTCGATTATTGCCGATCTTGATACCTATACCTGGAATGATCAAGACTGGATGGAGCAGCGCCGCCATACCGATACGCTGACTCAGCCAATTTCTATCTATGAAATGCATTTAGGCTCGTGGCTGCATGGTTCTTCAGCCGAACCCGCCATTGGCGCGGATGGCAAGCCTGAACCCGTAGTTCTGGTGTCTGATCTCAAACCGGGAGCGCGATTTCTCACCTATCGGGAATTGGCGGATCGCTTAATTCCTTATGTTAAAGATTTGGGTTTTACCCATATTGAGTTACTCCCCGTCGCCGAACATCCCTTTGACGGCTCTTGGGGCTATCAGGTAACCGGATACTTTGCCTGCACCTCTCGTTATGGGACACCTGACGATTTTATGTATTTCGTGGATCAGTGTCACCAGAATGGGATTGGCGTGATTGTGGACTGGGTACCGGGTCATTTCCCCAAAGATGGTCATGGTTTAGCATTCTTTGATGGGACTCACTTGTATGAACATGCTGACCCGCGTAAGGGTGAACATAAAGAGTGGGGAACCTTAGTTTTCAACTATAACCGCAACGAAGTCCGTAACTTCCTGGTGTCCAACGCCTTGTTCTGGTTTGACAAATACCACATCGATGGAATTCGTGTGGATGCTGTCGCCTCGATGCTGTACCTGGACTATTGTCGTAAACCGGGAGAATGGGTGACGAACCAGTATGGGGGGAGGGAGAACATTGAAGCCGCCGATTTCCTGCGACAGGCGAATCATGTAATCTTTAGCTATTTTCCTGGTATCCTCTCCATTGCCGAAGAGTCAACGGATTGGCCCATGGTGTCTTGGCCCACCTACGTTGGCGGATTAGGCTTTAATTTGAAGTGGAACATGGGTTGGATGCACGACATGCTGGATTATTTCCACATGGACCCTTGGTTCCGCCAGTTCCACCAGAATAATATCACTTTCAGTATGTGGTATCACCATGCTGAAAACTATATGCTGGCGTTGTCTCACGATGAGATTGTGCATGGTAAGAGTAATATGCTGGGCAAAATGCCTGGGGATGAGTGGCAAAAGTTTGCCAATATCCGTTGCTTGTTTACCTATATGTTCACTCATCCCGGCAAGAACACCCTGTTTATGAGCATGGAGTTCGGTCAGTGGAGTGAGTGGAATGTCTGGGGCGATTTAGAATGGCATTTACTGCAATACGAACCCCATCAGCAGTTGAAGCTGTTTCTGAGTGACTTGAATCAGGTCTATCGACGAGAATCTGCTCTCTATACTCAAGATTATGCTGAAGCCGGGTTTGAATGGATTGATTGTAGTGACAATCGCCATAGCGTGGTGGCATTTATCCGCCGTGCTAAGGATTCTGAAGAGTTTGTTGTCGCGGTTTGCAATTTCACACCTCAGCCCCACAGCCACTATCGAGTCGGGGTTCCAGAAGTGGGCTTCTACACGGAACTGTTTAACAGTGATGCTCGCGAGTATGGTGGGAGTAATATGGGGAATTTAGGCGGTAAGTGGACGGATGAATGGTGGTTCCACAATCAACCCTATTCTCTGGACTTGTGTTTGCCTCCCCTGGGTGTGTTAATTCTCAAGCTCAACCGCGAGAAGACAGCCGATGCTCTAAAATCGGATCAGTCTTGATTGACTATGCTAGGTTAGCTAGAAGTCTCCCGTCAGGTTAAAAAAGACGGGAGACTGATTGCTCCATAACCAGGTTGCCCAAGGTGATCTAAAAGTTGATCTAACCGAATATAGGAAATCATTGGTTACAATGGTCGATGTTAGTGGTTGTTGAGATGCTGATAGTTATAGAAAGCGTAGGTATCAAATAAGGCTGCCACAAAGCTACAGGTTAAGCTAATCACGAACAACCCTTCCACGGAACAGCCGTTCCCAAAAATCGCCAGAAACTGTAACAAATCGTTTGCGCCTGTTTGACCAAGGGTTTCCAAGCCAGGAACCCAGCTCATAGTGCATAGAAAGGCGAAAAATCCCAAGAAGAGGACAACGGGAGCAATAAAGCTGAGTAGGGCGGTTAAAGCGAGGGAACGAATCAATGTAGGTAGAGTAGTCATAAAATAATTAGCTCGGTATGGCAAGTGAGTGAACAGAACGTTAGCGTCGCCGTTAATCGGCGCTCTGTATATCAGAATAGGCGCGATCGCCGCCAATAACCGAAATTGTCAAAAATCTTAAATCTTCATTAAGAATCTTGGTAAAACTCCGTAAATTTTACCAAGCAGACAAGGATAGATTAGAGTATATCGCCCTTTCGGGTGATGTCAATCCACTTCAATGTTGAGTACATCGGCGGGTATTTGGTTGATCAGATAACCACAGGATGGTTTTTGTTGGTCAAGGGATTGACAAGGGGGAGGAGAGGGGGGATGGAACCAGAGGTGATCAAAGTCGTTCCAGAGGCGTTGTAACTGTAAATTAATCGCACTGTCGGCTAAAATGCCCATGACGACCTGATTGATACCCAGTAAGTCGGGTAAATCACCCTTAACATAAATTTTGCCACTAATTACCGCCGCATCCAATGTTACAGAACCCGTAATGATATCTCTCAGGGTTTCAGCATCGCTGCAAAAGTGAACGGGTTGGGGTTCTGTCAAGGATTCGATGCTAACCTGCAACGGCTCATCTCCCTGCGCCCACAGTTGCAACTGAGTTCCATCTAGTTCAATGACAGCCGTTTTGCCAGAAACAGTCTGAACCAACCTGCGCCATGTCGAATTTCCTTGGCTACGCAGGATTTCTACAAGGCGATATAACCATTGTGCTAACTGTTCATTATTTGTCATTTGTCATTCGTCATTTGTCATTCGTCATTCGTCATTCGTCATTTGTCATTCGTCATTCGTCATTTGTCATTTGTCATTTGTCATTTGTCATTCGTCATTTGTCATTTGTCATTTGTCATTTGGTTGGGGCGGGTTTTGCAGCCAAGCTAGGGATAACAATCAATATTAGTCCCTAAACCCGCCCCTACACACAGACGCTCCATGGCTCGTCTTGGAACATGGCTTCCCCTGCTCCCCCTGCTTCCCCATCTCCCCCTGCTCCCCCATCTCCCCCAGCTCCCCCATCTCCCCCACTATCGGTTACGAATAAGTCGGAATCGGCGGTAAATCCGGTGCTTCCTCAAGGTTGCTCATGTTATCCTCATCAATCTCACCTGTCGTTAGGAAGCGGAAGGTTTCCTGATACAAACTCTTCCAGAAACGATTCGTCATTCCCTGACTCACTTCTGTCGGGTCTACCATAGGATGAGGCACAAGGTCACTCGCTGGATAGAGATAGTAGTGGTGTCCTTTGTCTTTACCACCTAATTGATTAAAGAATCTCTGGTTGGTTTTCAGATCAGCCGCGTCTTCGTTCTCGGTTAATACCAAAAATGTGGGAATATTCTTTAACGCTTCTCTGTTTTTATCACTCCGAACAAAAGCACCAAAACGGTTAGCAGCGGTCAAACAGCCTACCGGAAAACTAACATTTTGTTCCCAAGAAAATTCTCTCAAGTCTAAGGGACCCGTGAGGTTAATGTAACGCTCATTAATTTCATTAGACACTTCCAAAAGTGGAGCATACGCTACCACCTTTTTAATTCGGTCTGGTCGAGACGCCGCTAGTCCGAGGGCAACGGCACCACCGACAGAGAGTCCTACCGTATAAACCGGTCCTGGCATTGCCTCTAATTCTGCCAGACGTTCCTGTGCATCTGTCAAATACTTCATATGAGACGACGTGAAATAGCGATCAAAATCTGGGTCATTGGGTCGCTCAATTGCCAATGCCATATCTAATAGCTGGGGTGCCATTTTGATAATCCGACCAATCAGCGCCATCTTCTGAAACGTGGTCAATCGTTGAAATTGCCCTTGCGATTTATTATCACGATTGGACAAGAAAAGGTCTAAAACGGCATCTTTTCGGACTTCATCACGGAGGGGATCACGAAATTCTGGCTTGAGGTCAACTTGGGGCCAATAACTATCGGGTGGAATAAACCCATGACCCGCCAAAGGAATTTGATAAATATTGAACCCGTTGCGGAAGAGGTAGTCACCCACCAGAAACATTTGCATCGGTTTAGCTGAAAAGCCGTGAAAGATCATCACTGTTCCACGAATTGATTCTCCCGGTTCATGCATCTGATAAAAGGGAGCAACTCCTTCGCGTTTGTATGGATGAGATATCCAAGAAATGTAGTAGTTTTCAATCGATTTTTTGGTTTTAGCAATTTGATCAGCCGTTGGAGTAATCATGGTGTTTGCGTGTTGAGTGTTGATTGTTGAGTGTTGATGGTGTCGGGGTGGGTTTGACGATTACCGATTCTGGACTCACCCAAATGTAACAAAACCCGCCCCGACTGTTGCTGCGCTGCGCTCAAGGACATGGTTTTGAATGAACTCGATAATTCTTTGAGCGCGTATTGCCGTTCTCAATTTTTAGGGACTACATGAATTAATGTCACCCAGAGGCAAGTTAGGAAAGCGTCTACATCTCTCCGTATTTATCTAACAGGGATTTAAATTTTTCCAGATTTGCAGGTCGGTAATCGAAAACTTTTTGCCAACGTTGTTTAACACTCTCATGCAGATCATCAAAGTCATCACTAACTTGGCGAATCTTGCGTCCAGTTTTTAATGTTAATCGACCGATAAAACTCTGCGGCTCATTGCTAAACATGATAGTTGAGTCAGGGTAAACGCCATATTTGTTGGCATCAGCATCATATTCGATGACGCTTGGATCAAGTTCCAATCCCAGACGTTGTTGCTGACGCAGTTGTTCAATGGAGTCAATCATCCACTGCAACGCTCCATCGGAGAAACCAACTTGTTCTTGAGATCCACCGCCCACTGATCCATGAACACCGGGAAACCAGACTTGACGCAGGAATTGATCCACGGGCTGACCCTTATATTCGCTCCTGCGGCTTTTCTGCATGGGTGTGACATAGAAAACCTGACGCTGCTCATCAATAGCAACAGCGTGTAGCGCATTCTTAATAATCGGACTTAATGAGGTATCGTGGAAGGCGTATTGTTGGTTAATCTTTCGGTCTAAGGAGAGAGAAGCCGATAAATCTGGGATTCCCAGGGCACCGACGGTGTCCCAGCAGGCAAGAAGCGTAATCGGAACTTGCTCAGCCTTATTTTCTTGGCGAAACTTTTCCATCTTGTAGGCATCGGGTTTATCCTCACCCTTACGGGAGCGATAGTTCTCGTAAGCTTCAGGAGCTTTGCGAATCTTTTCTCGCGGTAATAGTCCTGAATTAAAGATCATTCCGGCTAAACTGCGAACGGTATAAGCACCGCGACTGAACCCAAACAAATAAATTTCATCACCGGGTTCATAGTTTAAGCACAGAAAACGATAGCCATCTTGTATATTGCGATCAATTCCTTTGCCAAAAGCGCCACCCAAAATCTTGGCAAATGGGTTTTCTGTCCCAATTCCCTCATCATAAAAAATAAGCTGGGGAATATCTTGACTACACCTTACTTTAATCGCTTGGGCAATTTTAACCACATTAGTTGGATAAGGACTTGTTAGCTTCTGCCAGGTGCCGTCACAACAAACAACTAAACGCTTCATTGATTATTTATCCTCAAAAAAAATGAATGGGTATAAACGGTAGATTTTCCCTTGGCTATAATGACTGATTTAAGGATCTAGGATGAACCATGTTAGTAGGATTGAATCAATCAGTAATGCCCATAACACTATATTTCCCCAAAATGATGGGGGTTGACGAAATTGTTGTCGTTTAACCAGCAAAGACACGCCTCCTTGATTATCCGCGAGGAGATCATCATTAATAAAAAAGCTGACTTCGCTGCCAAACTTTAGTGTAAAGGAAGTGCTTTGGGCTTTAGAGCGGGCAATTTCTGGTGTTGCATATACACCTGTTGTCGGTACGCTCACGATAAATTCACTGGAGGTGATGTTATAGTCATTTATCCATCCAGTTGTACAATTTTCGCCATTTTCATCACATTCATAGACGAACCCCCAGCGACTCCAGGCTTCATACATCCCGCCTTGAGATTGACCAATAAACTGAATCTCATAGGTACCCGGTTTTAAATATTTAATGACGGGGTTGTCATTATCGTTAATTCGTGCATCAATATTAATAATCGTGACATCACGAGAACGAGTCAAAACTGATTGCCCGGATTGAGATTGGCTGGTCATAGTTCACCCTCTATAAATTCTGCTGGCTACTTGCTCAAAAAGACAGTTCAGCTTAATGAATCACTAACACTCAAGTTTCTATAATGTCTGATGAGTTCCCCCTAAGCCAACATTCGTTTGTGTTTCTTAATGAAACCTGTTCAGGACTTACGCAACTACACCATCTATAGTAACAATGGTGCGTTACGCTGGGCTAACACACGATGGCGGCGTGACCCTCCTAAAATAGGGCTTTGTTTGTAGTGAGAACTTTAGTTCTCGCTTCGCCTAGCTGGAGAGGGCTGAGGTTCCCTCACTACGAAGCAAATCTATCGCACCATTTTAGCTGGGTCAGTCCACTACTGGCGTGGCACACCTTATTTGGTAGATTAGCTTGGTTTTGTAGTAAGGGATGCGAGCCCTATATTCTGTTGGGTTACTCTTCGAGAAGGCTCCGCCTACGTTCCAAGGGCCCAACCGACAATCTTACGCAGCTACACCATCTATAGTGGCAATGGTGCGTTACGCTACGCTAACGCACCCTACATATACAGCCTTTGCGATTAAGGTCTAAATGCTGAACGGCTGATTTTTCCTTAGTGAAAGAAGGCAGAAATAACTGAACAGCTAACATCTCCCTAGCTCCCCTGAGTCAGGGGAGGACAGGGATAGAGTTATCACGCTTCGTTGGCAAATGCGATGTAAGCACTACCTGCATAAGGGCGTCTTTGAGCATCTGCATTATGTGCCCCGGTGATGACGACTCCATCACTGAGGGCAACGGTATACCCAAACTTGTCTTTGGGTTGCACCTCCGGGGAGTATAGGGTTTGTTTGTGCTGCCATGTTCCGTTATTGAGTTGGAAAATGTAGGCGCTTCCGGCATCAGAAGTCCCCACGACAGCCACTTGTCCCTGAATCGCAACTGAACAGCCGAAGCCATAGCGACACTGTAAATCAGCAGGTTGCAGCTTCTGCTTTTGCTGCCATAGTCCGTTTTCCAGGTGGAAAATGTAGGCAGCGCCAGTATCGGGATAGCTTTGGGCATCGACACCATAGGCACCGACAATCGCCACCTCGCCACTGAGCGCGATCGCATTGCCAAAATTATCCCCATAGTGTAAGTCAGTAGGTTGCAGTTTTTGTTTTTCTACCCACACCCCATTCTCTAACTGGAAACTATAGGCACTCCCAGCAAATTGACCGCCATCTGCCTTGGTAAGACGCGCCCCGACGATCGCGGTTTCCCCACTAATCGCCACCGCACCCCCAAAACTATCCCCGCGCTGTAAGTCAGCAGGTTGCAGCTTCTGTTTTTGTTGCCACACTCCGTTTTCTAACTGGAAAATATAGGCACTCCCAGCTTCGGGACGACTTTCGGCGTCTACCGTATAGGCACCAATGATCGCCATGTTCTCACTAATCGCCACCGCACTCCCGAAGCAGTCATTCCCCTGTAAATCAGCGGGTTGGAGTTTCTGTTTTTCTACCCACACCCCATTTTCCTGTTGGAAAATATAAGCGCACCCAGCATTGGGGCGATCGGGCGCATCGGTAAAATAGGCACCCACAATCGCCAGATTTCCCTGAATCGCCACTGCATTGCCAAAGACATCTTGACGCCCAAACCCCGATGGTTGCAGTTTCTGTTTTTCTGTCCACACCCCGTTTGTGTGTTGGAAAATATAGGCACTGCCCACAGCCGGAGAGCCATTCACTTGAGCCAGACGCGCCCCAATAATCGCCGTCTCGCCACTCATGGCAATGGCGCTGCCAAAGATCCCTTTTTCGGGTAAATCTGGGGGTTGTAGCTTTTGTTGAGGCTGCCAGGTTGGGCAGGGTATGACTAAAGGCATCCAGGCTTTGACGGAGGTGAACCCAGAATTATTCAGATTTTCAATAACTGAATCCGGAGACGCGCCTTTATATCCGACAATTGACCAAGCTCCCCGAAATTCCAAGTGATCAATCAGACGGCTACCGATCGCACGACAGGCATCTTTGGCAGCTTCGGAGAGATTGACACTGGCATCATCTTTAAGTGCGATCGCGACAATTTTCCCATCGGGTATCGCTTCAATCTGTTGGGCAAAGACATCAGCAACAGACGCATCCGCAAAGAAGTCAAACGAACCACTCGACAGGGGCTTGCCAGTAGCAGGTTCAAACACCACCACATTTAACCCCCGCTGATATCCGCCCGGAATCGGGATCACAGATCCATTGCGGCTAATATGAGCCAAAACGCCGTACTCTCCAGCCGCCGATGTCGCCGAAATCGTCGCCGTGTTCGCGAAAATGGAGGGGAGTGTAAAGGAACGAAAACAGGTGACGCCATGCTCATCCGATAACGCTTCAGTCGCCGTTCCCGGTGTCGCTCCCTTTTGACCAATCATCGCCCAAGAACTGCGAAATTGTAGATAATAAACCCAATAAGCACCTAAAGCAGCACAGGCATTTTTCGCCCGCTCATCCAGATAGACAGTCCCCTCATCCTTCAGCGCGATCGCTACAATTCGACCAACAGGTAGACTCTCCATCCATTCCGCAAACGCGATCGCACAACTCGGATCACCAAAGGTATCAAAGGTAGCGCTCCCCAGCTTTTGACCCGTCACTTCATGGATAACCGCCACATTCAGTCCGCGATTGTACGGATCAAACCCGAATTCGTCGTCATTTACGGTAATCCGAGCCGAATTTCCCTGGTTACCAGCGGCAGACTGCACTGTGATATGGAGATGGGCTTCGTTATGGTTCATTCCTTTGTCATTTGTCATTTGTCATTTGTCATTTGTCATTTGTCATTTGTCATTCGTCATTCGTCATTTGTCATTTGTCAAGTCGGGGCTGGTTTATTTACATCTGGGTGTAACCGAAAAGATAGTAGTGAAAGTGAGCCCCTACACAATTTTCCCCATCTCCCCTATCTTCCCCATCTCCCCTATCTTCCCCATCTCCCCTATCTCCCCCATCTTCCCCATCTCCCAGACACGCCATAGCTACGCCTGATGCTTCAGCGCCTCCAGCACGGTGGGGGGAACTTCCAAATAGGTGTACGAATTGTTACGATCCCTTGACACCAAGAACAGCGTATCGCTGTCAGTGGGGATATTAGTCGTCACTCGTACCGTTTCCGAGTCGGCTAGAGGTAGCCAGTCCCCACTTGCGGTGACATATCCCAACTCAGCCAGGTAATCCTGATCCGCTGACGGAAACGTGAGCAGCACATAATTCTCTGAACCATGACAATCATAGTCCTGGACACAGTGGGAACGATAGCGATCTGGATCTAAGCTGTCGGAAACATCATATAGACGCAACCGCAACGTTTCTCCCCCTTGGCGCTTTAAGGCTTGAATCTGATTCGGAGCCAATTCCCAGTAAGCATAGGCATTTTTGCCACTGTAAGGGACTAAGAATAGACGACTGTGAGAGGGACTAGGGGAATGGGAAAGCCAGGTTCCTTCACCATGATGACCCATCCCTCTGTCTCCTGGAAGAACATTGCCCGTCCCGAAAATCGGCGTCACCCGCACAGTTTCCGATCGCATCAATGGTAACCAGTAGCCTTCACGGGTTAAGTAACCCAGTTCCACTAAATAATCCCGGTTCTCAGCGGGTAAGGACAATAGTAAATAGTTTTGCTCCCCCTGACATCCAAACTGTTGTAGCATCGGGGGCTGATCCCGCTCTGGGTTGGGACTATCGGTGACATCATACAGACGCAACATCAGCTTTTCTCCCCCTAAACGCTGGAGGGATTGGGCTTGATCGGGGGCAATGTCCCAATAGGTGTAGGCATTTTTCCCATCATAAGGAACTAAAAATAGGCGACTGTGAGCGGAGGCTGGCGGGTAATATCCTCCGCCATACCCAGATGGGGAAGGTGGTGCGATCATCGTCGATGGTGTCGCTGCTGGGTAGGGCGATGGCGTGAGCCAAGCTTGTGGGTTGGGAGATGCTGTAACGGCGGTACTGGTGGGAATTGTCGGAGCAACCCGCACCTTGTTCGAGGTAGCCAAGAGCAGCCATTCTCCGCTTGGGGTGAGATACCCTAACTCCGCCATATAGTCCCGATTTTCTGCGGGTAGCGTCAACAGGATATAGGGAGGTTGAGGCTCACAGCTAAACTGTTGGAGCAGATAGGGAGGCTGATGGGGCGAAATCAGGCTGTCGGTGACATCATAAAGCCGTACCACCAGATCTTTGCACGGACGCTGGAGATTCTGGATATGGGCTGGGGCTATGTCCCAATAGGTGTATGCGTTTTTGCCATCGTAGGGGACTAGGTGTAAACTGCTGTGGACTGGGGCTGGCACTGGGGCAGCAACTGGGGCAGCAACTGGGGTGGGAGGTGGAATAGCTACGCCCCCTCCCCCTGTGTTTATTGGTGTGCTATTCGTCGCCATTCCCCCACCGAAAGGACGGCGTTTTGGACGATCATCGTCATCATTGTCCCGATCTTTCAGCAGCCAGACGAGGAAACCGCCAGCTAGAAACGAAAGGGCGATGAGTAACGGTATCCACCAGGGAATCAGTCCGGGTGGCGTGGCTTGGGCATTTCCATCGACCTCATCAACTTCTCCGGGTGCGGCGGCTTCGGGAGAATTGGGTGCATTCGGTGCCTGGGCTAGCTGGGGTGCGGCGGTGGGTTCTTCGATCGCGTCTTCTGGTTCTGTGGTGGTTTCGGCAACGGCTTCGTCAACCACCTCCTCATTGGTGGGATCTAAAGCATAGCCGATAAAGGCTTCTACCGCAGGCGTTGCAGGTTCTTTATAGACATAAGACAGGGATTGGGAAAAAGGATAGCGTTCATCGTCGGGAAAGACTTTATGCATGGGGATGATTTTCACATCCTGACGATCAAAAACTTGATCCGCGATCGCATATCCAATCCCGCCAGCGTTTTTCCCCAGTTCTTCAATTACGGCTTCGGTACTATCTCGATCTACCTGGGTGGTATTGGCTCCGGTTAGAAACGGTGCTGCTTTGAACACATCGTACCGTTGAAACGCCCGCCGGGTATCACTATAGTCCGGGCGATCAATCAGTTGAATCGGTCCGGGTTCACCCCCAAGTTCTGACCAATCGGTAATTTCACCTCGGAATATCCGGGAAAATCGCTCAAAGGTAATATCTACCTCCCCATAAGGACTATTGGGTCCCACCAAAATGGCAATCTTTTGCCGACTTAAGGGAATTTGCACTAATCCTTGTGCCTTTTCTACCTCTGTTAACGGGCGTCCGATCGCCGCCAGGTCAATCTCTTCATTCACCAATGCTTCTAAAGCGGCGGTACTCCCAGCGGCATTGAGTTGAATATCACTACCGGGATACTGTCGCTCAAAACGCCCTTTTAAGGCTTGATTCACCTTTGCCATACTGCTAGAACCATCCAGCCGCACTGTTGTCCCACGGGGAACAGACTCCGGCACCTCAAACTTCTCCGGTGAAACCTGAGCCAATACTGGACTCAACCGCAGGGCGGTGAGTCGGAACTGAGGCGTAACAGTTCCTACGGTGAGAAATAGGATAACGGAAGCGATGAACGCCTCTTTTTTACTGAACCTCTGCATCATAAGTACCCTTGAGTCTAATTAAAATTGATAGTTTATTGAGTTAATTTGTTTTAGCGATTAAAGCATAAACACTGAATTAAGTCGGTGGGGACAATTAAGTTTAATGGCATTGAAATAATCATGAGGGAATCGCCCAAACTTTTGATATACCGTAGGGTGGGCATTGCCCACCAGCTTTAAGTCAGTGACAATCATAAAACTAAATATTTATAAAAAATCATAGGCTGTCAATCATTGATTATTTAGGCTTATCCTCTTGAGTTAACGAGTTGAGTTGAACCCCAGAACGTTCTAGATCCAGAGTCTCAAACTGACTACCTGATCATGACTCAATTGTTCAATCCCTAAATTTTCACTCCTATCTTTATATCCCACAATCGCCCAAGAACTGCGTAATTGCAGATGGCGAATCAGGCGACTACCAATGGATTCACAGGCTTGCTTTGCCCGTTCGGAAAGATTGACAGAGGCATCATCTTTAACCGCAATGGCAATACCGTGCTCCGGGGAACACTCTTCAATCAGTTGGGCAAAGGCGTCGGCATTCTCCGGATTAGCAAATAAATCAAAAGAACGACTGAAGGCTTGGGTTTTATCACGGCGATCAAAAACAACAACATTCAATCCCCGTTGATATCCTCCTTCTATGCCTATCTCTTCATTAGTCCAGGTGATTTGGGCAAAATTTCCCTGATTTCCCCCTGCCGATATTACCCCTAAGCTGGGACGCTGGACAGTATCCCCAGAGACAGAAAGTAAACGAGAACAGATCACATCTGAATAGTCCGATAATTCTTCTTGGGCGATTCCGGGTTTAGCATCTTTTTGACCAATTAACGCCCAAGAGGTGCGAAATCTCAAACAGTGAACTTGCCTACTTCCCAGGGATTGACAAGCGCGTTTAGCCCGCTGACTCAGGTTGGCACTTGCCTCATCTTTAACCGCGATCGCGACAATTCGCCCACTGGGTAACTGTTCGATTAGATCTGCAAATCGGTCGGCATTTCCGGGGAAAAAGGTATCAAATGTGGTGCAAACTAAGGGTTGTCCTGTTGCTTCATCGATAACAGCAACATTCAGTCCGCGACTATAGTGAACAAATCCAATTTCTTGGTCGTTGAGTGTGATCAGGGCTGAGTCGCCCATGAATCCACCTGCTGATTGAACTGTTATCGTTACTGTTGAAGAAGTCATGTAAATGGATGAGTTTGATGCAACCGTTACGCTAAGGACAAGTTCGCCGTTTTGAGACGTATAATTTCAACGAATCAGGCAACAATTTTTGTATTATCTCGTTTTATTTATCCCTTTCACCTTGAACTTAATCTTTTTTTACAAGAAGTCTGTCGGAGGTACATTAGTGGCAGAAGCGAAGACAGCGTTTACTACGAACGGAACTAATGCACATATTCACCATAGGCAAACCCCTTGGCTTGTATTGTTTCCCCTTGCAGCACAAGCGTCACGTCAACTGAACCCGTCACTTCTTCAATAAAGGTATATTGGCGACTCTGATTATCAGGGACAATTAACTCACTGGTGGCATCAAACGCCATGGTTAATGACAATTGGTCCTGATCATCTGCCGCTTGCACCTGTAACTGTTGGGGCATACTCACCGTGCGATCGCCAAACAGTGACGCCATAATTCCGGGTAGACGTAACGGTAAACTGGCAGTGGCAGACCAATCCCAATCAATTTGTAACGTAGCCCCCAAAAACACCTTCCGCAAGCGAGTGCCGGAATAGATAAAAATATAGGGTAAGCCACTAACGGAATGGTCTTTATTCGTGCGTTTATCCAATACGAGAGTGAACGATCTGCCCTTTTTGTCTGTAACATAAGCGACAAACCATTCCCAACCAATATCCTCGCCCCAGCGAAACCGACCAAAATTGCGATCGTGATAGCAAAACCAGTCGTGATCAATGGCAAAGGATCGCCCACAAACCGATAAGTCTCCCGAAACTTTTAATCCGGGGATCAATCCCCAACCAATAAACCCGCTACCGAATGGCGCATCTTCGGTTACTAATAGAGGCATGGCTTCAGCTTGTCCTTGAACGTTGAGGGAAAGCTGCGCCCTCTCGTCGTGAACTTGAACCGATGAGTTTATGCCGTTAATTTCTAGATTGATCCCCTTCCCTTGCAGACGTAAGGGATGACGACATACCATGTCCGGTTCCCAGTCTAGGCTAAAGGTTGTGCCAAAGGTTGCCACTGAGGGAGAGGATTCCAGTTCTGGAGTAATTTGGGTGGAGGGCAAGTTGACAATAAAGCTAACTTGCATCTGTCCCTGTTCCGGTTTGCCGATGAGAGTCGCGTTGACAAGTAGGCGGATTCCCGTTTTCAGATCCAGCACAATAAAGTGATACCAATCCTTCCAATCCAGAGGTAAGGCGGGATCTTCTAGGGGAATACGTAAAGCTTCGACACGGTTAAGGAGAACTTGTTCGTTGACATTCATCTTTCTTCCCCCGTGGACACCCCTGTTATACCCTTCAGGCTTCGGCGTGAGCGCTCAGCCGAACGGTTAACGATGGGAGGAAACGGGGGATATTTTATGGGGGTCAATCCCCCTAAAATATCCAAATCAATGTATGTATGAATATCCATCCTTTTTGTGAATCTGTTTGCAGTATTTGTGACTGATGCCCTGAACCAGTCCATCGGGTGTTGAAATATTGAAACTTCCAGTGGCACGAGTGGCTACTCGACCAATTAGAACCTCCTTTTGAGCGAGGCTGAATATGCTCTATTTCCAGCTTGGTGTCTTTTACCCCACACCATCCACAGGTTCTCTTCCATTTTTCGAGTAAGAACTCACGGATTTCGTAACCTGCCACTGTACCTTGCTGGTAGCCAATTCCGTTAATTTCAGCGTCCTGCATCTGCTGAGTATCAAACCTGACCAGTTCTTGAGAGATGGCGGTAATTTGACACAGTGATGATAGGCGCTTGACCCAAGTCAGGATGTTAGCAACACGACTACTTAAAGATGGTGGTAACCAACCTTTTAGACGGGTGCGGTTAAGGAAACGAGGTTTACGATAACGGGTTTTGCGGTTACGGCGTGAGCGTCGTAACTGACGACGTGAAGTCAAAGACTCCCGAATTTGAAACCCACGATGCTGCAACTCGGCTACCCAAACCACTTCGCCTGTAGTGTCGTTGATTAATGCTAGTCCAGTGGTTTTCGCTCCGGGGTCGATTTTGACTCGGAGTGGTTCAATTTTGGGGTTTAACACCTCCTGTTTAAGTATCAAAGTAAAGGGGTAGTGTCGGAAAACCGCAGCTTTCCCCTGAGACAACAGCATTCTTGCCCTTCCTGGATGGATGGGATTGAGAGGCTGTTTGTTGGTGTCTAAGACAAAAACTTTACTCACGAGTGAGTCTCCTTGCGGGTAATGTTAGCCTTGGCAATGTTACGAAAGCTTGTTCGGTTTACGACACTGACTTCGACCCGATATGTCTGTTTAATCGCAAACGATAGAGCTAAAAACTGGCTACGCATTCTTAGGTATCTTGATTCTCGTAACGTAGTGAATTAACACTCAGCCTGGTAAACTCTGGGCTTCTTTAAAAGCCCCCACCATACCTGTACTCAGCTTGGTGGCGGGTAGTTTACCGCCCCAGAGAACCTCCTTCGTTAAGAACATCATCAAAGGTGACGGGGGAGGTTGGGGTAGGCGTCAGAGGTGGCGGGGCTTGATCCGCGATCGCCTGTACATATCTCGCCATTTTTGGTGACACCTGAATCAGTCCCAACAGAATCCCCACAAACCAGCGCTGGGCATCCATTCCCAGTTCACAGACAAAGGTTTTTGTCGCTGCATTGGATACAGAAACGGGGTTGTCCATCCCTTTAACGTTTAAGGCATTGGGAACTAATGTCCATAACCATTGTTCGCCGACATGAAGTAATCCCCCTTGTCCCATCTGCACCCCCAGAGAGGAATGATAAGCCGCCGCCGCTGATTGACTGATGACTAGCCATCGGGGGGCTTGGGCGGAAGCAAAGGCGAGGATGCCATTTTTAAAGAAACGGGTACGGCTAAGTTGATTAAGTAATTGGCTACCGGATTCCGTGCGGCTATAAGTATCACCTTGTTGTGCGAGCAGAATCAGGAGTTCCACCACCAACCAACGCCCCGGAAGCGCATCCAGTCCCGGTAATCCGGTGGTTAAACTGTAGCTAGCTTGGGCAGCAATTGTATGATCAACAGTTGGTATTGTGGATTCCTGAGTCGCGATCGCCCGAAAACAATCGGCTAGTCTGGGTGACACTTGGGCAAGTCCTAAAAGTAATCCCGCAAACCATTGTTCAGGGTTTTGCGTGTTGAGTATTGACGCTTCGCTTCGCTGATAGGGAACCGGGTTTGTAGGGGCGGGTTTAGGGATTTTCTTGTCGCTAGTGATAGTAACGTTTGAACAAAACCCGCCCTTATTCAATTCTGAGTGAACTTCCCCATCTCCCCCATCTCCCCTATCTTCCCTATCTTCCCCATCTCCCCCATCTCCCCAACCTCCCCTATCTCCGATTTCAATATCAGTTTGGGCTAAATCAAATAACCATTCCTCCCAAATCGAAAGCAGATGCTGTTGTCCTATTTGCGCGGCGAGGATAGTATTCGCCATGGATAGACTACTTGTTATCCAAGCCGGAACTTGGGCAGAGGAAAAGGCATAAACACCATTCCTGTAGAACTGGGTGCGACTCAGTTGGGTAAGGAGTTCATTCCCTTGGGGCGTCTGGGCATAATTGGTTCCATGTTGGCACAGCCGTGTTAGCAGTTCTGCGATCAACCAACGGGCAGGAATTTTATCCAAATCGATTAATCCCGACATGAGACCAAAGATTCCAGCGGTACTGGGTTCAGACGTTCCCAAGTAGTTTGCCTTACTGTCTCTCGGCGGCGGAAAGGTGACCATTAAGGGATGGATTACAGGTGTGCGATCGCTGGTTTCTGTTGTGTCTAAGAGTTCTAATTGAATGGGAATCGCGTCTTCTAGCCAACCGGGAAATCTTAACCAGGTTTTCATGGTGATTCCACTCGGCAAATAGTCGGGAATGGGAATCGTTAACTGACAGGTTGATTCATACTCTGGAAGCAAATAAACATAGGTTGGCTCTAAACGACTAACAATGGGCAAAATCTCACGGTCATTGATCAGCCAATCATCGAGAGTCGGACGTAAAAGGACGGCTTCATGCAGTTGATTCCGGATCAATAGCTGGAGAACCAAGTCTGTACCGGAATGGAGTTGTAACGTTACTTGGGGCAGGGCGAGTTTTTTTTCTAAAAGCTGACTCATTTAACACCTGTCTGACGGCGTTTTACTCCATCTATTTTAATCCTGATTCACTCTTTATACTGAAAAATTTTCATTAAGTTAAATAACGTTGTTTTCATCCATCTGTGTCGTTATATTCTCCTGGCACAATTCACTGCTTGGCTAGCTCTAACTCCTTAGCTAAGAGGCATTCTACATCAACGACTATCACGGAATTACAAACCAGTTAGATATACCGTAGGGTGGGCCATTGCGAAGTCGAAACCCACCAGCAATACCAGTCAGTGACATTCAACTTAGTCTAGGATTCATCCACCTAACCTACAGAATGTTGGTTTAAGTTAATTATATCCAAATACGTTATCAACGATAACCAATAGAACACTGGGGTGTAAATGCATAAAAGTTGGTCAAAATTGGTTAATTTGTTCCAGAATCCTCCAACTGCTCATTTTATGCATTTTGTCAATACATAAAAGTTGGTAAGTTATCGCCTGTAAGAGGGAAACAGCGAACAGGCAAGTGACTCAATCGAGACGTGGACTAAGTAGTCGGACAAACGAAAACGGCGGGAGCATCCCGTTTTGGACAAAGCATTACCTAAAGTAACGCAATTGCAAGGGTTTCAGCAACTTTAAAAGAGCCAACGTGCCAAATTGGGATGCTCCAAAAACGGCACTGTACTAAGTTGTGCAAATAGTCCTCAAACCCTTACAAAGGACAAATGACCAATGACAAATGACCAATGACAAATGACCAATGACAAATGACCAATGATGATTTAATCCAGAACCATCCAATCCACTATGATAGATCCTTTGTTATCCCAATACCATCCCGGCTCATCATTCATTTTAAAGATCACAGTTTGACCTGCTTTTAAGCTAAGAGTTTTTGCACTGCTGATTTCTTCAATAACTTCACCACTAGCTTGATCTACAGCAACAAGTGAATAGGGCGTATTGTTTGGATACGTCACATGACTGAGTAGCTCAGCCCCTGGTTCTCCGGCTGCGGTAATTTCTACTCCGTCTTTCACCGACCAAGTACCAGAAGGAGTGACTTTGATTTTAGCAGCCGTGTCCATAGGATTTTGAAACTCCATCCCTTGTTCAAAACTCGCATGGACTTGCAATTGACCTGAGGGGAGGACTTTTTTCTCAAAGGCTTTATAGATTACATTATTTTGGGAAAAGTTATAAAACGCAATTCGCCCTTCACTAAAATCGCCGTCAATATCAATTTCTAAACTGCCATTTACTGAAACTTGTAAATTCGTTTTGGTATAAACAAAGTCAAACGTATTTTCAACATTTTTCTCCCATCCCTTGTTGCCTAGAGTTTTTCCCCGCGCCAGTTCAGTCACGTTCCCGGTATGGCTCCAGAAAGCAGATTCATCTTTAGGAATTCCATTGATTAAGGATACCGCTAATCCGGTTTTGGCTAGTCCCCACTTATGTTTCTGCTGACCTTTCCTCCAATCGACGAGTAGATATTTAGCGGAACTATTTGTGGTGTCTCCGGGTTGGAAACCTAGGGCAAACCCAATAAAATCATCATCGCCAGTATTGCCGACGCTTATTTTCCCGGAGACTTTAGTATTAAAAACATTAAATGGACTGTAAAATAATGTGGGTTTACCATTCTTTTTCTGGATCACTTCTTGACCATTCCGGGATACATCCCATTTGCCTGCACCCTTTGCATAGGATTCTTCTTTCCAGTCGTTGAGATCGACGGTTTCGACTTTGACTTGAGCCATTTCATTCACTCCTTGTAATTTATCATTTGTGAAGTCAAGTTGTCCCTGTAAATTTATAAACTTGACAACGATCCTAAAAATTAGGATTCTCTTATTCTAGTCGAGCATTCATTTAAATCTACTCAAAACCATTTATTTTTTCAAAACTTAACATTTTGTAATCATTTTTTGATCATCCAGACAGCAAAAAGCCATAACGAATGACAAATGACGAATGACAAATGACGATCCCAACCTACTGACTTCGATAAATGACATAATTAATCAACTCCTTGAGAAATCGACGGTCATGAACTGGAGAGCCCCATTGTTCTCCTGGGCGCAGTGGCGTTTCCGGGAACAAAAACTCCAAAGAATTAAAGATATCTGCCGCTTTTTGGGCAAGCGATCGCGCCACGTTCCAGCCGTGTTCAATACTACCACACCGCTGCATTTGCTCCATAATGAAGGCAACATGATCCGGATGTTTCTGGGTACGAGGTAGAGCCAGAATTGCCCGCATTTTCTCTGCTTCCTGTTTACTGTTGGCTAAAACATGGTTCAACATCAACGTGCGTTTCCCTTCATAGATATCACCACCAATTTCTTTGCCATAAGCTTCCATTTCCCCCTGGAGATTTAACAAATCATCTTGGATTTGAAACGCGATCCCCAAAATCATGCCAAATCGGGTTAATCCTGCCAAGGGTTCGACCAAATCCTGCACACTTGCGGCAGGATATCCGACAATTAGACCAATCCGACAAGGAGTAATAAAGGAATACCAGCAGGTCTTTTTCACGCACATGGTAAAGTAATCTTGGTCACTCAGATGGAAGGGATTTGTCGCCACCCAATCCAATTCCATTGCTTGACCTTCCACAGATTGCCGCGCCATGAATTCAATTTCATGTAAAATATTCAGCGCCTTGGATACCCCCAGCACGGATAAATTTTCCAGCAGCAATCCCACCGCTAAAACATTCGTCGCATCTCCCACATTAATCGCACGGGGAATGCCAATCATTTGATGTAAGGTCCCCTTCCCCCGTCGAGACTCAGATTCATCTTCGATATCATCGTGAATCAAAAACGCATTATGATACAGTTCCAAGGCGGCAGCCGCCGTTAAAGCCGAATGTCCCATTCCTCCCACCGCCCGGGCAACACTAATACACATTGTCGGACGCAGCATTTTCCCAATGCGAAAAGGATAATCACTTAACAGTTCATAGAGGGGAGTATAAGCGCCGGAGACTTGGCGCTGAGTTTGGATAAATTCCTCAATCTTGACAAAAATGGCATCGCGTGATCCCTGTAGTGCCTCGTTGATAATGGTTTGATTAAACTTAGAGGAATCGGCGGCAAGACGTTGCTCCTGAGCATCCTGTGCCGCCTCTAATTGGGCAAGATCCGATAAGGTTGTGGCAATCGCCTTACGACTTCCTGAATCAATATCGGATACCGTTGACGATGAAGGCTTAGAGATCGGGGGGTGAGGCAGTAAAACTTGGCGGGGTGTGCCTTTCAACTTGAGGGTTGGGAATTTTTTTGGGTCATACAATAACAGACTGAAGAAGATAAAAAATACGAGAAATAAGAATAGTCCTAACATTAACAATTTTCCTCTAAAGTTTCGGTTCAGGGCTATTCGTCTTAGTCCTTATTAATCAAAATAGCCCCGATGACAATGATGATAAGAATCGCTAATACAAGTCCGATAATCACCACTTGTTTCTTGTTTCCGGTGCCGGATTCGCGGGATTCTATGGGTTGAGCCACAGGTTGAGTCACGGATGGAGTAACTGGGGGAGATTCCAGTACAGGAAACCAGGCGTTGACAGAAACTGAGCCAAAATTATTCAAATTTTCGATAACTGCACCCCCAGAAGCCCCTTTGACGCCGACAATTGCCCACGATCCGCGAAATTGAAGACGGTCAATTTGGGTACTACCAATAGACTTACAGGCGGTTTTGGCGCGATCCGAGAAATTAAAGCTGGCGTCATCTTTCGCCGCGATCGCAACCACCCGACCTTGTGGTATAGTCTCTATCCAGTCCGCAAAGGCATCCGCATTCGCGGGATCAGCATAGACATCAAAGGATCGACTCTGAAGTTGACGCCCATTGGACGGATCGAAAACGACAACATTCAAACCGCGCTGATATCCTCCCGTAAAGGAAACAAGTTCCCCATTACAGGTAACTTGAGCCATGTTACCCCAATTATTCCCTGCTGATGTCGCGGCGATGGTAAAACTGGGAACACTCACCTTTGTCGCTGTAATCTCCCGCGAACAAGTAACCGCCGCCTGATTAGACAACTTTTCTGTTGCCGTTCCCGGTGCAGCACCCGTTTGACCAATTATCGCCCAAGAACTGCGAAATTGCAGGTCATCAATCAGGCGACTTCCCAAGGATTTACAGGCTCTTTTGCCCCGTTCAGATAAATTAAAGTTAGCATCATCTTTAATGGCAATGGCGACAATTCGACCTAGAGGTAAGGTGGAGACAAATTGGGTAAAGGATTCGGAGTTACCTGAGTTAAAGGTATCAAATGTCGTACCAAAAATGGGTTGTCCGGTAAATTCATCGAAGACGGCGACATTGAGTCCGCGATTGTAGAAATTCTCACCCAAGTCTTGGGTATTGAACCTAATCGACGCCGAGTTCCCATGATTATAACCGGCTGAAGACACCTGTACTGTTGTCGTGACGCCGTTTCTGGCAGGGTTAACGTTTGTTGTGTTCATAGGATTTACTAACCTGATGACCAATGAGAGGTGACAGCGTTTTAGCTTGAGGGACTCTTGCTGGGGGCGCTTTCTTCGGCTGCTCGTCTGGTGAACTCAAGAATTAGACTTTCCTTATGGCTTCTTATCCTTGAATAAGGGAAGGGATAAGAAATGAGAGTGTACAAATCAGATGTGAATATTCATTCACGTTAAACCCTTACGGGGAGTCAAATTCAGCAAAATTTTCGTTCACGAATCATTTGGAATTCCTCTATAGCTATATATTTTTTGAGATTAGAGAGGAAAATTAACAGGCTTTATTTACATCAAGTCAATGATAGGCTAAAAAATAATCCTACCACTAATAGGGATGTTAGGAGATGGGGAGCTGGGGAAGCTGGGGAAGCTGGGGAAGCCAATGTAGAGACGTGCCATGGCACGTCTGGGAGCTGGGGGAAAAGAGGCGTTCCGATAAAACATCTTTTGTAGGGGCGGGTTTTACTGCTAACGTTTCGTTTTCACCCTAATGTAACTAAACCCGCCCCGACCTAACCGTTCAATTATCGCAAAGGACCAATGACCAATGACCAATGACCAATGACCAATGACAAATGACCAATGACCAATGACCAATGACCAATGACCAATGACCAATGACCAATGACCAATGACCAATGACCAATGACCAATGACCAATGACCAATAAACATATTGTTTTAACAGCCTACGGCTCATTTGGCGATATTCATCCCTATATGGCGATCGCACTAGAGTTACAAGCACGGGGACATCGTACTGTTATTGCCACAAGTGAACTGTATCGCTACAAGATTGAAGCCGAGGGAATTGGATTTTATCCGGTTCGTTACGATAGTGCGATCGATATGCAGCAGGATGGGGAGTTTATCGGCGTGCTCTCAGAGTCCCGTCGGGAAAGTGAATATACTATCTGTTATCTATTAATGCCCCATCTGAGGGCGACGTACAAGGCGTTACTGGAGGCGGTACAGGGTGCGGATCTCCTGGTGACGCACCACTTAAGCTTTGCTGGATCATTAATTGCGGCAAAAACAGGGATTCCGTGGGTGTCAACGGTTCTCTCTCCGATCCTATTTATGTCAGCTTATGATTCCCAAACTCTTTCCACTACAACCATCTCCCCTTATGAACAAGCCTTAGCTGTTGTCGCCAATGACGCCCGTCTACGCCAATTTCGTTGGCAAGCCCGATTGTGGAGTGCGCCGATACGTCAACTGCGGGGGGAATTGGGGTTACCAGCCAGTTGTGATCCGGTGTTTGAAGGTCAACATTCGCCAGATTTGGTACTGGCGTTATTTTCTTCAAAGCTCGCCAAGCCGCAAGCGGATTGGTGTCCCCAAGTTCAAGTGACGGGGTTTCCTTTTTATGATCGCGCTAAACAGGAGAATTTGTCTCCAGAATTGGCAAGGTTTCTTGACTCTGGATCTCCTCCTATTATATTTACCTTGGGTTCGCTGATGGTATGGACACCCGGAAACTTCTATTTAGAAGGTGCGATCGCGGCTCAACAGTTAGGATACCGTGCCGTGTTACTGGTGGGCAAGGGAGTCCATAACCTAACGTTAGAACAGTTACCCGAAGGGGTGATTATGGTTGACTATGCACCCCACTCCGAAATTTTCCCCCGTGGGGCGGTGATTGTCCATCATGGCGGAGTTGGCACCACTGGACAAGCTTTGCGATCGGGGCGTCCCATGTTGGTGGTACCTTATGCTCATGATCAGCCCGATAATGCCATGCGCTTGGTTCGTTTAGGGGTGGCGCGTACTCTCGCCCGACATGAGTACAGTGCGAATACATTAACAGCGGAACTCAAGCAACTCTTGTTTGAGCCGAGTTATGGGATCAAAGCCGCCGAGGTGGGAAAGCGGGTGCAGCAAGAAGATGGAGTCAAGGCGGCGAGTGACGCGATCGAAATCTATCTCAGATCGAAGTAGAGATGTTGCATGCAACGTCTGGAACAACAGTTCGTTTGTCCTAATCGATGTGTCTACTGCTATAGCATTACGCATTGAGGTTAGGACAATAAAATTGGATGAAAAAGCAACAGGCAACAGGCAACAGGGGAATGTCCTAACCTATCCCGGTAGTGCTATATATAACAAAATAGCGAGCGAGACGCTCGCACTACTGTTACCTCCTTCCGATTCAGAAATGGCGAGGAGGGGCATAAAGGACCCAAGTTCCTGATGTCCACCGAGAACAGCGGCTCTTCGTGGTAACAGCAGGGGAGAATCTGGGGTCTGTTCAAGTTGCATTAACCCACAGCAAACCCTGTATAGGGGCGGACTAAAGGTTCATGGAACGCCAAAACAATATCCTCCTTTGGGACTCCTAACTTAACTAATTCATTGGCTATACCAATTTCCGTTCCATCATGCTGTATCCAAATCTTTCCATTTTTAATATCGAGATGTAACACGCACCCATACATCGGTTGGCGATTTTTCCAACCTGTATAAACAACCTGATAATGATCCCGTTCTCGGTCAAAAATTAGTTCTGTTTCTACTTCATCATCCGATGGACTTCCCTTCGCATATTCACTTAATAAGTATTGGATGTATGTGCGATATTTTTCTATGTTTTCCATTCTAATATCACCTCGTCTTTGGGGTCATAAACAAGCAAGCTGAGTTGAAAACGCTGAATGATGGTTTCCACAAAGGGCAAATTAAAAAATGTTTTATAAGCCCCTAGAGGAACGGCTAAATATAAAACACGCTCAGGCTGCTGCTCTTCCAAAGCAACACGATAGTTAAGGAATTGACCCAAGGCTGTATGAAATTCCGAAATATTTGACGGAGTAATAAAGCTTTTAATCTCAACCGCTATCTTTTCTTCTCCTTTCTCAGCCGCTAGGATTCGTTCTGCGCCTAAGTCGATTCGCATATCAACCCTACCTGATCTAATTCTCAGGGGATCGTCTGTAATTACCCAATCCTCTTTTTCCAATCCGTTTCTTACTGCATCATGAAAAATATCTTTAGCCACCATTCAGCCAATTTAGGGATTTAGTCTTTTTGACTTTTTATTTTAACACTCGAACACCAGTGTATTCGCAATCGATGGCAGCCTTCCTGAAGGGTGAACAATAAGAGGGTCTGCTGAATAAGTGGTGAGGTGAGGGGGAGATGGGGAAGATGGGGGATTAAATCCCCCTTCCGTCCCCCTATTAGATCCCCCTCCCGTCCCCTTTTTTGATCCCCCTCCCGTCCCCCTTCAAAAGGGGGAAGCCAAAGGATGCTTCGCTTTTTTTGCACGGAATGTAGGATTCAAAGCCTTCTCAAGAGCAGGAGAGAGGTTTGGAGAGAGGTTTTCCAGATACCGTGAAAAGTAAGATCAATGCTAGGATTTAAACATAGAATAAAAAGCGCGATCGCGAGTCGTCCTATACAAAGCCGTGCTAAGTTAAAAATCATTATATCCCATGAACAATTTATTACCCGTCATTTTAAACTTAAAACACGTTGGCTTAAGCGATGAGCAATTTTATCAACTCTGCCAAGCTAATGAAACGTGGAAACTGGAACAAACAGCTAAAGGAGAATTACTAATTATGCCTCCCGTTGGTGGAGTGAGTGGCAATCGAGAATCCGATTTTAATGGTCAACTTTGGCTGTGGAATCGTCAAACTCAACTAGGAAAAGTCTTTAGTTCATCAACCATCTTTCGTTTACCCAACGGTGGAAAGCGTTCTCCAGATGTGGCTTGGGTTGCTAACCAACGCTGGGAATCCCTAACGCCCGAATACCAAGAAAAATTTCCGCCAATTTGTCCAGATTTTGTCATCGAACTCCGTTCTCGCACCGATTCCTTATCTGACTTACAAGAAAAAATGCAGGAGTATCTCAATAGTGGTTTACAATTAGGCTGGTTAATTAATCCCCAAGCCCAACAAGTCGAAATTTATCGTCAGAATCAGACGGTTGAGATTGTCCAATTACCCGCGAGTTTATCCGGAGAGGATATCTTACCTGGATTTGTATTAGAGTTACCCGTTTTCTAAGCCAAAATCCTGTAGATTTTCTCTCCCCACCACAAGACTTATTTAGCAGACCCTAGATTAGGTTTAGTTCGTAGTGGGGAACCTTAGCCTAGATTTGGCAACCTACAATCTATACTTTCTGATTATTTACACTGGGCAATTGTCCCCCGTTCTGGAGATAAGAAAACCTATAATTACGGCTTTAGTTAGGGCACGGCAGTGCCGTACCCCTACCCTAACCCAGAAATCATTGATTGCGTAGGGGCACGATACCATCGTACCTTTCTCAATACTGCTTTTATAGTAGCGGCATAAAACTAATGCGATCTTGGTATTCATCTTCCCAAGCTGCCTCAGCTACAATCATCAACTCTTCCATAATTTGCCCCATGGTCATATCATCATTGATAATAAATATTCCTGGTACATGATGATTATCTGCCAGATGTTCAGCTAGATGAACTGGCATTGTTTTGCGGTTATTCGTAACCAAAATAAATCTATTGTCTTCACACCAACCAAGAATATCTGCATCGGGAGTGCCTTTAGGGGGTGCATTGGGGTCACCAATTACCCAAACTTGCAATTGAGGATATCGTTGCAACATTTGTGTGCGAAGCACCAGTGGAATATGTTCATCCAGGAGATATTTAATTGTCATTAACTCACGGCTTGACTTGAAGTATCTTGTTGAGAATCTACTTGTTTTTTTGCCTTCAATTGTCGTAGCTTTTCAATAAATGGTGGCGGATTTTCCTGTTGTTGTTTTCGCATCTGATGACTCCAGGCTAACCAATCAGCTAAATAGGCACTCACAGATTCTTGGTTGTGTAAATAGTATAAAATAGTAGCATGAACCTGTTCTAGTGTTACAGTTCGATAACGTTCAGTTATGGCTGAGGGAGTTTGAGCACGATGGATATATTGGTAGAGAATATGTTCTATGCCAATGCGTGTTCCTTTAAGGCGAATATCATCAGGAGCTAAGAAATCAAAGTAGTCTTCTAATTGCATAAGTATTTATTCTAATGCTGCATAAGTGTTTATTCTAACACCAAAATAGCCTTTATCATTGGCTTTGAGACATCCTGTTGTTTGCACGGCACTGCCGTACTCCTACCCGAACACCCAGCCAGCATTGATGGCGTAGGGGTTATCGTGTCTGTCTTAATCTTGTTTGTCGTTTTTTGACTACAGACGAGCCATCAATGCTAAAATTTAAACCTAGAATAAAAAGCGCGATCGCGAGTCATCTTATACAAAACTGTGCTGAAAATCATTATATCCCATGAACAGTTCCTCACCCGTCATTTTAAACTTAAAACACGTTGGCTTAAGCGATGAGCAATTTTATCAACTCTGCCAAGCCAATGAAACGTGGCAACTTGAACAAACCGCTAAAGGAGAATTATTCATTATGCCTCCCGTTGGTGGAGTAAGTGGCAATCGAGAATCCGATTTAATTACCGACGTAAACCTGTGGAATCGTCAAACTCAACGGGGAAAAGTCTTTAGTTCATCAACCATCTTTCGCTTACCCAACGGTGGAAAGCGTTCTCCTGATGTGGCTTGGATAGCCAACCAACGCTGGGAATCCCTAACTCCCGAAGAACAAGAAAAATTTCCGCCAATTTGTCCAGATTTTGTCATTGAACTCCGTTCTCGCACCGATTCCTTATCTGACTTACAAGAAAAAATGCGGGAGTATCTCAATAGTGGTTTACAATTAGGCTGGTTAATTAATCCCCAAGCCCAACAAGTCGAAATTTATCGTCAGAATCAGACGGTTGAGATTGTCCAATTACCCGCGATTTTATCCGGAGAGGATATCTTACCTGGATTTGTATTAGAGTTACCCATTTTCTAAGCCAAAATTCTGTAGAGTCGGCAAGTTTATCCTAAAGAGGCTTTAAGCGGACTCCTATTTCTAGTACACCCCCAACCTGACAAAGGTAGGTTTTTTGAAGATTTGGGTTAAAAAAACGACTCAAACCTGTAGGGGCACCATCCTTGCGCCCAGAAAACCTGTCGAGTCTATTCCACTATTGAATATAAAGGAACAGCCCGATGAATGTAATGGATGTAACGGATAAGTTCGTGTGATTCATTGTAGCGTGAGTCCTAGTATCCCGTCTGTAACTGACATCGTTGAGTAGAACTGAAGCGATGTGCCTTAAAAACTCCACACTTTTTATGTATTGACAAAAGGACTAATTTAAGCAGTCTGCATTGTCTGGCGATAAAAACTCCTGAATTTTTACCAACTTTTCTATATTTACACCTGAACCGTTAATCAATTATTCTCGATGTAATCGTAAATAACGAGACAGCCTATTAACGCCGGAACCTCTGGCAGCAATATGGCAAAATCGATTCACGATCAAAATTCATAGATTCGTCTAAATCAGTTGTGAAATAGGTGTGGGATGGAAAGCCTTATCTAGCAAGCTTTTCCGCCCTATCAATTTTCAAATCATTTAGATTCACTCCATAACTGAAACAGGCACTTACCCGTTCCCGTTTCAGAGTCTCTCGGTGTTTTGTAAGGAGAGTTAAATTAAAATGGTCGCAAGCGCAACAGTTCCAACAGATAGTCGGAAGTTTTTAACCGACAATTTGCTTCTCTACGTTTCTCCCAACGGTTCCGACGAAACTGGTGATGGAACGGAAGCAAAGCCTTTTGCCTCTGCCGATTATGCTGTCGTTTGGGCAAATAATAACTGTGATTTCGGTGAGCGGTTTGACCTGTATGTTAAGCTAGCTCCCGGAACCTATGATGCCATACAAATCTACGGTCAAGCTGCCCGACAGATTTACCTAGTTGGTGAACCTGACGATCCTGGAGCTGTACAGGTCAAAGTTCTCAAAGAAAAAGCGTTATATGGACTGTCAGTGGCTTTTTACTCATTTGTCCATGTGTCAGGTATCGATATCGCTTCGATAATGGTTACAGGCTTTTCACACTTAATCGTTGATCAGTGTTATTTGTCTCCGTCAGTAGCGCCAGCACTTGTTCTGTGTAGTAACCACAGCACCATCGATTTTGATTCGGCGAAGGTGAAAGCGGGACGTATCGGTAAACGCGGACGTATCGGTAAACGCGAGAATAGTACCTGCTATCGCAGCGAGATTCACTCCCATATCGAAGTTAAAGAGCTAGAATACGAAGCCACCGTTGAATGTAATACATTTTGCGAGGCAAAGTTCCTCTCATCTATCTATGTTTGCAGGAATTCAAAAACCAAGAACAATGTGAAAGCGAAGCAATTGGCTCGTGCTATCACCCAGAGCATTGTTTGCGACTCAGATTTTCTGCCTGATAAATCATCAACGCCAGATCCAGCTCCGACTGGTGAACGATAAATAAAATAGTGTAAAAGGAGAATGCCAAAAGCTTGTCTCCTTTTTTTTATTTTTTTAGATAACTGAGAACGGTGCGTTACGGCGCACAAATCCCAAGTTATTTTTCACATTAATCCAAGCAAATGCCTAACGCACCCTACAGGATAGGTTTAAATTCCTGACAGCTTAAAGAAGTTAGCCACTTAGGTTATAATAACTCATCGTTAAATAAAAACCCTTAATCAATACCCTAATGAAACTCACCGATATTATCCATCACGATATTGTCATTCACTTAGATACTCTGAAAACTGATCCAGAATTAGTCAAACAAATCCAAACCCAACTGAATCGCTTAGGATTTTACCCCGGTGGTTCCTGGCTCGATGGTGCTTATGGCAACCAGACAGAACAGGCAATGACTGAGTTCTGTGAATCGGTCTACCTGAATAACATGGACAGTAAGAAGTTTGGCAAAGGCTGGGCGCAAAAACTACTGCCGGAAAAACCACAACCTCTCCCCTCGCTCAAAGACAAAAATAAAGACGCAATTTATCAAAGCTTCTTAAAAGAATCCGTTAAAGGAACTGTTGATCAACCCGCCCTATTTTATAAAGGCATTGACACCTCTCCCTACAAAACTCAAATCAAAGACTATGCCGCCCGTCTGATACAGAAGCCAGATAGCAAAACATTGGTTTCTGTCACCAAAGATACCGCCCAATTTCAACCTTTCCCCCCAGTAGGACAACTCTCCGATATTGATGACCAAGGCTTAAGCTTTTTGCATCCAGAAATTACCGAAGCCTGTCTCTGTGTCGGCAGTTTTGTTAACGGAGACTTCAAGACCAAATGGCTAGGTAGAAATGCGTTGAGTAAAACCGAGTTTTGGAGTAGTAGTAAAATTATCCCCATTCTCAATGTCGTCTCTCGCAGCAATAGGAATTCCTTTCAGACGGATATTGATACTTGTTTGATTCGAGGCAGAGATTTAAGCGGGCAATACCGAGAATTCTCGTTCCATGATGTGCTTAAAGACATTCTCTCCTACGACAATCGCATTGCTTCATCTAACTCCCTAGCGGCAATGTTAAAGCAATTTTCGACTCCCGCAGAGTTAGAGACTTGGCTGAAAAGTATGACCGGAAATCAAGACTTGATTTTTACCGGACGCTATGGCGAAGAACCCTTTATCCCAGAACCCGAATTATCAACGCAACCGCCTCAAGCATGGTGGCGTCCCCGAAATGTTATTCTCAAAGGTGTATCAGAACGACATCGCGGCGAAAATACGATTACGGCTTATGATTTAACCCGCATGATCTCGATGTTAGGTTGGCATTATCACATCCCCCAATCCTCACGATTACCGGGTGCTCAATGGCATAGTTTAGAATCGGTGATTCGGGCGATGGGTGCAGATGCGGCACGTTTAACGGATGGGGCATTAGATGCGTTAGATTTGCAGGATAAAATTAGTTCGCCGGTGATTATTTCTAAACTGGGAAATGGTGTAACTCAAATTCGGAATCGGGCGGAAGCGGTTTATGTGGCGCTGGTTCAGTTTATTCAACCGAGTGAAATGGGTGTGCCAGAGTTGGTGACGTTTAGCATGGCATTAAAGGGAGCAAAGCGTTTAGAACCCAGGGATGCGAAGCGTGAGGTGGTGGAATTGGATGCTAGGATGGCAACAGAAGTAACGGAAGTTCTTCGTCGAGGGGCGTTAGGGAAATTGGGTTCATGAAGGTTGGTGGGCATTGCCCACCCTACGCTATATCAAGTATTCCTCTGAGCCCGATAAAGGATTAGAATTGGGGGATGATACTCATTAGCGATCGCGGATATGGGCGCAAGTGCAGACATCGTAGAATTAGCCGACGCCTTAGTCTATACCAAGACTGGGCAGCATTTGAATGATCTGCAACGGTTCATTCTGCGGGAATCCTGGCAAGAGACGAAGAAAAATTATGACCAAATGGCTCAAGAGTTGGGCTATTCGGACAGTTATATTAAGCAATCGGTTGCGCCTCAATTATGGAAACTGCTGTCCCAAGGACTAGGGGAAAAAGTAACAAAGACCACTGTTCGCTCTGCCCTAGAACGGCAACTGCTGGCTCAAAATGAACCTAAATTTAAAACTGTTCTTAATAACACTCTATCATCGATAGAAACAGCTCGTTCTGATTGTTTAGATGACCTGAATTACTCACCTAACCCGCTTATTTCCGAATCGGATCAGACCAACTTGCCATCCGTTGACCTGGAATTACCCGATGGCAGTGTTCCCTTAAATTCTCTCTTTTATATCGAGCGAGTTCCCGACGAAGCCCACTGTTATCAGGAACTGCTTAAACCTGGCACGTTGATCCGAATTAAAGGACCGAGGCAAATTGGCAAAACCTCGTTAGTTAATCGCTTACTCAGTCGGGGTATCGCCAATGTTTATAAAACAGTCGTTTTAGATTTTCAGCAAGTTGACGAAACGGTGATTAGCGATTTGAATAAGATGTTACGCTGGTTATGTGCCGGCTTGACTCGCCAATTAAAATTAAAGTCGAGGCTGAATGACTATTGGGATGAGGATTTGGGCAGTAAGATGAGTTGCGCTCTCTATATTCGAGAATATATTTTAGCCGAAGTTGATGCTCCGATTGTCTTGGTTTTAGAAGAATTGAGCCTGATTTTTCAACAGGTGAACATTGTCCAAGAATTTCTTACCCTATTGCGGTCTTGGCATGAGCAAGCTAAAGTTGACCCAATTTGGCAACGGTTACGCTTGGTGCTAATCCAATCAACCGAAGTCTATGTTCCTTTAGATATCAATCAGTCTCCGTTTAATGTCGGGCTGGGCGTTGATTTAGAACCCCTGAGTCGGGAACAGGTGCAAGACTTGACTTGGCGTCATGGATTGAGGTTAGAGGTGGAACAACTAACTCAGCTTATGCAGCTTGTGGGGGGTCATCCTTATCTGATACGGTTGACATTATACCACTTAGCTAGACAGGATTTGACGTTTGAGGAGATCCTGAAAACAGCTGCAACGGAGACGGGAATTTATGCCAACCATCTGCATCGACATTTGTGGACTCTGCAACATAATCTTGAACTAGCGGCGGCGTTTAACCAGGTTCTCAGCACCACTAAACCGATTGAAGTGGAACAGGTGCAAGGGTTTAAGTTGCACAGTATGGGACTGGTGAATCTTCAGGGAAACCTGGTTAGGCTAAGTTGTGATTTGTATCGGTACTATTTTCGCGATCGCATCATCAAGTGTCAAGACGCAGGAAGTGAGTAACAGTAGAGGAACCTGTTCCAGAGCTGTTCTGACATGGTGCGTCTGGAGAAGAGGATGAGAAATGACGAAGTTTTCGCAAAAATTACCATTTTTTATCTATTGACAGCATTGACGAATTGTGCAATGCAGGCTAAAGCGGATCAGAAAGTAGTGGATTTTTATGAATTTTTCTGTATGTTTCGATTCAAATTTAACTGTTATTCTTGATTTAGTCAATTTAAAGCCGCAGTGATTGAATCAAATCATATATGAAATATAAACATATAGACAAACAAATTCAAGACTTAGACCAATGGATTAAAAATAATTCAGATTCAAGAGAGTTAAAAAGAGCTATGGGGGTTAAATTAACTCTTCAAGGATGGACTTATAACTCGATTTCCGATTTACTGAATGTATCGAATGGGTTTATCAGTAAATGGAATAAGCGGTTTAAAGAATCGGGACTAGAAGGGCTTAAATTATCTTACAAAGGCTCTAGCGGTTATTTGACAAAACAGCAGAAGCAAGATGTAATAAATTGGTTAAACAAAAACGACAATCAGGGTTTAGAGAAGATCAAATGTTATTTAAGGGAGAAATATGATATCAATTTTAAATCCAATTCAAGCTACTATACTTTAATCAAAGAAGCACAAAGCTGTTTGCTTCAGTTCTCTGCGGAGTATTTCTAACGGTGGTAGGGCTTACGCATTCTAAGCAAGATCCCCGACTTCTTCAAGAAGTCGGGGATCTGTCTGTGTACCTCAGTTAACTCAAGAGGACTAACTAACAAAAATTAACAGTGATGGGTTGAGGATTTGGCGTGAGAGGGTTGCCAAACTGTGATAGAATTTGCCAACGATCTGAAAATAGTCTACATCTCTACTTAGAGAAGGGAATCATAAGAATAGATGACCAATCACCAAAATCGAGAGTACTGGCGAGCGAATAAAGCGCTGATTCGGAATCTGCTCGTTGTCTGGGCGTTGGTGTCAATTGTCCTGAGTATCCTGCTGGTACAACCCTTGAATACGATTAAGCTGGGTGGACTTCCCTTGGGATTCTGGATGGCACAGCAAGGATCAATTTATGTATTTGTGGTGTTAATTTTCATCTATGCTATTCAGATGGATAAATTGGAACGTAAATACCGCAATCACCACCCCGGAAACGATAACGAGGAGTCATGATGTCAGTTGAAGCTTGGACAAGTGTATTGGTAATACTTTCTTTTATTGTCTATGTCTATATTGGTTGGCATTCGCGGGTAAAAGATACTAAAGGTTTTTTTGTCGCCTCTCAGGGTGTCCCCGCTATCGCTAACGGTGCAGCTACAGCCGCTGATTGGATGTCAGCGGCGTCGTTTATTTCCATGGCGGGGTTGATTTCGTTTCTGGGGTATGACGGTTCTATCTATCTGATGGGATGGACGGGGGGATATGTCTTACTCGCCCTACTGCTAGCACCCTATTTACGGAAGTTTGGTAAATATACTGTACCCGATTTTGTTGGCGATCGCTACTATTCCCGTACAGCACGTTTGGTGGCGGTGGTGGCGGCAATTTTCGTCTCTCTCACCTATGTGGCTGGACAAATGCGGGGCGTGGGAATTGTCTTCAGTCGTTTCTTACAGGTGGATATTAATACAGGCGTGATTATTGGGATGGTAATTGTCGCCTTTTTCGCCATCTTGGGGGGAATGAAGGGGATTACTTGGACACAAGTAGCACAATACTTTGTCTTAATTATCGCCTATCTAATTCCCGCGATCGCAATCTCTATCCTGCTAACTAATAATCCGGTTCCTCAATTGGGATTTACGTTCAGTGATATTATGGAACGCCTGAATGGAATTCAAGTGGATTTAGGGTTTGCGGAATATACCCAACCCTTTACCCATAAATCTATGTTGGATGTCCTATTTATTACCATCGCCCTGATGGTGGGAACCGCCGGATTACCCCATGTTATTGTCCGATTTTATACGGTTCCTAATGTGCGTGCGGCTCGATATTCCGCAGGGTGGGCATTGTTGTTTATTGCAATTCTTTATACCACCGCGCCCGCTATTGCCGGATTTGCCCGATATAACCTGATTCAAACCTTACACAATAATACGATTGAAGAGGTGCGTCAACTGGATTGGGCAACCAAATGGGAAAACACCGGATTATTGGCGTTTGATGATAAGAATGGGGATGGGCGAATTCAATTAACCCCCGATACCGAGACAAACGAAATTACCATTGACCGAGATATTATTGTCCTCTCTACCCCAGAAGTTGCCCAACTTGCACCCTGGGTAATTGCTTTAGTTGCTGCTGGTGGATTAGCTGCCGCGCTATCAACGGCATCGGGGTTATTACTGGTGATTTCCAGTTCTGTGGCACATGATGTCTATTACCGAATTATCAACCCTAACGCCTCAGAAGCCCAACGGTTATTAGTGGGTCGATTTATGGTGGGATTCGCTATTGTCATTGCCGGGTATTTTGGCATTAATCCCCCCGGTTTTGTGGCGCAAGTTGTCGCCTTTGCCTTTGGGTTAGCGGCGGCTAGTTTCTTCCCAGTGATTATCTTAGGCATATTTGATCAGCGGACTAACCGAGAAGGCGCGATCGCGGGTATGATTGTGGGGTTAGTGTTCACGACTATCTATATTATTGGCGTTAAGTTCTATCAGATGCCAACCTGGTTTTTTGGTATTTCCGCTGAAGGCATTGGTACAGTGGGAATGGGGCTAAATTTTCTCGTGACTGCAATTGTTTCTCGCCTCACCCCCGCACCACCTGCAGAGATACAACAGTTAGTGGAATCGTTGCGAACTCCAACTGATGAACCCTTGGCTTTAGCGGATATTGGCGAAGAGGAATTGGATTAGACTAGACTAGTCTACAGTTTAATGAGTGCGATCGCCTTTTATCGCATTACGCATTGAGGTTAGGACAATAAAATTGGGTGAAAAGGCAACAGGCAACAGGGGAATGTCTTAACGTATCCCGGTAGTGCTATATCTCTAATCCGACTGCTGTTCTCTCACCCAAGTCCGAAACGCCCGTAATGTTGCGGTTTCTCCATCCGCTAAACTTTGCCGAATAAACCGAGGAATTGCGGCTAAAGATAGCCATGGAAACGTCGGACTTTTATCCACAGATTGATAACTCGTTGATTCTGGAGATAAAACAAATACATCGAGTTTACGTCCATCATAATGCCACAGTTCTGGTACACCAATCGCGGCATAAATTGGTAGTTTATCCATAGAACCACTGGTAATATCAATCTCTAAGACTAGATCGGGTGGCGGGTCATTCGCCAAATCAATCTCTTGTTTATGTCTAACCTTGGGTTCATTTTGGATGTAGTAACAGGAGTCAGGTTCTCCCCCTTTTTGTCGTTTTTCTCGCTTCAGAGTGAGAGAACCAAACCGTTTGAGGTTGAGATTTAATTCATCCGCGATCGCGCCAATTAAGCTTTCAATAAAGCGGTTATTATTTTCATGAGTTCCTAAGGGCGTCATAATTTCTAATACTCCGTCATTGTAAGCCAAACGAGCGCAGCGGTTTTTCCCTAAGTCTGCAAGTAACCGCTCAAACGTTTGCCAACTGATATTTGACAGAATGACCCGATGTTCGGCTAGTTCAAAGGTAGCTGTTGTCATCACCTATTCCTGACAAAATTATCCCTTTTGTCGGGGTGTAAAAATGAAAGTAATAATTGGGTAAAAAATGGCTTTCCCCCTTGTATAGTATAGCTTCCCGCTTAATTCAGCAAGTCCCTAAGATGAGTCCCCCATCCCTCTACCTTCTCCGTTGCCCTTGTTCTTTTCCATTCTCTGAGTATCATTAGAGTTAGGGTTTGCCAGAAGCAGGGGGGGCTAGGATTGATGGGCATGATCACGTTTCTCAAACAGGGGCGATCGCTGACCTTCCCGTTAGTCTGGCTAACCCTTTTCAATCCGACGGTTCAGGCTCAGTTAATACCAGACAGCACGTTAGGCACAGAAACCTCTATCGTTACTCCTCAAGGTGTACGAGACTTAATTGAAGGTGGCGCAAGGCGAGGGAGTAACTTGTTCCATAGTTTTAGTGAGTTTAACGTTAATTTAGACCAACAAGTTTACTTTGTAAATCCGGATGGAATTACCGATATCCTGACTCGCGTTACGGGGAATAATGTCTCTAATATCTGGGGAACTTTAGGTGTTGATGGCAATGCCAACCTCTTTTTACTCAATCCTAATGGGATTATTTTTGGTGCCGATGCCCAATTAGATGTTGCGGGTTCTTTTGTGGCGAGTACGGCTGATGGGATTCAGTTGGGAAACGATGGAATGTTTCGGGCGACTAATCCCCAAGACAGTCAATTGTTGGCGATTCAACCGGGTGTCTTATTTTTAGACGCCTTACGCCAACAGCAAGCGGAAATTCGGAATCAGGGGAATTTACGTGTCGGTGCAGGAGAAACCCTGATGCTAGCGGGGGATAGGGTAATCAGTACGGGTTCATTGACCGCTCCTGGGGGTACAATTCAGGTATTGGGCGAGGACATTCAGCTATTAGAAACTGCCAAAGTTGATGTGTCTTCTCTTACAGGTGGCGGTAGCGTGACGATTGGTCAAGGGGAAAAGGTTACTATCGATTCAGGAGTGCAAATTCAAGCCGATGCCCTGCATCAGGGGGATGGCGGGAATGTGATTATTAGAGGTAATACATCTACGCAATTTCAGGGAACAATTACTGCTCGTGGTGCGAGTGAAACGCCTGAATCTAATGGGGGTTTTGTGGACGTATCCGGTGGATATTTAGATTTTACAGGAATCGTGGATACCACAGCACCTTTGGGAGACGTGGGAACCCTGTTACTCGACCCAAAAAATATTTGGATTCAAGATGATGGAATTGACGCCGCTGATGGACAAACCTTTGAGACGAATCCTACAGAGGTATCGATTATTAATGGTAATGTGCTTAGCTCTGCTCTCGCCACTAACTCGGTCACGTTACAGGCAAATAATGATATTGCCGTTAACCAGAGTCTGTTTAGCGGATCAAGCAATAGTCTAAATTTACAGGCAGGACGTTCGATTACCATTGCTGATAACCTGCTAATCTCTCTGAATGGTGGAGATTTTACTGCCAAAATTAATGACGAAAATGCTATAGTAGCTCAACGGGATGCTGGAGTTGCTCAGTTTTTGATGAATCCTGGTTCTATTCTGGTGACGAATGGGGGAAGCATAGAGGTTACTTCCGGAAGCTTTGCTGATACCAGTCAAATTAACACTGCGGGAAATATTATTGCCAATTCCCAGAATCAAGCTGGAGATATCTCACTCAATGCGATCGGGGATGTGAGTATTAACCAGAATATCAGCTCAACGGGAGAAATAGGCGGGAATATTACCCTGAACAGCCAACAGGGTGCGATCGCAACTACGGCGGCTCTAGTCAGCAATAGTAGCAATCAAGCCGGAGATATCTCTGTTGAGGCTCACGGGAACATTAGTGTTAATGGGAATATCGCCTCACAGGGAGAAATCGGTGGGGGGAATATTACCCTGAACAGCCAACAGGGTGCGATCGCAACTACAGCGCATCTGGTTAGCAATGGTATCAATCAAGCGGGTGATATCTCTGTTGATGCGAGCGGGAACCTTAGCGTTAATGGGAATATCCACTCAAGTGGAGAAATCGGTGGGGGGAATATTACCCTGAACAGCCAACAGGGTGCGATCGCAACCACAACTCCTATCATCAGTAATGGTAGCAATCAAGCCGGAACTATCTCACTTGATGCCGCCGGAAACCTAAATATAATGGCAAGTATTATTGCCAATTCCCAGAATCAAGCTGGAGATATCTCACTCAATGCCACAGGGGATCTTACTATTGACCTTGACCCTAGCCTTGGTGAAAACATTGCATCTATTGGCGATTTCGCCGGACAAATCACGCTTAACAGTGGTGGACTGTTTTGGCTCAGAGGAAACAGTATCAACAACAGTAGCACAGTTCCTGGCATTGCCAAGGGAATTACGATTACTGCTCAATCCATCCGAGTTGAAGATGGATCTATTTTTTCCTTTGCCTTCAATGAAGCTCAAGGGGGAATAGTACAGATTAATGCTGCCGATGACATAGTGATTCGGAACAGTATTCTCGCGACGATTGCTGCTCCGGGTAGTGCTGACGCGGGGGATATCAACCTAAATACCCGTCGGTTAACCATTATCCAAGACCCTGCATTTACATCTGGCGTTGGGATTGCTTCTAATACCAATCCGGGCAATACTGGCAATGCGGGAGATGTGACGATTAATGCCACGGAGTCTCTCGAAATTATTGGCAATCAACCTGGTGCGTTTACTATTAAGCCGAGTGAATTGGCTCAAGTTGCCTTGCAAGGTGATACAGGAATCTCCACATTAGCGTTCGGTAGTGGGAACTCTGGCAATTTAACAATTAATACTGGGCGATTATCCATTCGCGACGGTGGCGGAATTACTACCTTTGTGAGTCAGGGTGAAGGGGGAGATTTAACCGTCAATGCAACGGATATCTTTTTACAAGGAGAGGGCGGTATCGGTACGGGAACTTTGGGTGAAGATGCTGGGGATTTAACCCTAAATTCTGAGAATGTCTCTCTTACAGATGGAGCTGTGATTAGCACATCTACGGGGAGTGATGGCGATGCTGGGGACTTAACCTTAGATGTGCGTAACTTGAGCATTCGCAATGGTGCTGGCGTTCTCGGAAATACCGGAGGAGACGGCAATGGGGGACAATTAACAATTAAGAATGCTGAGTTGATTGAAGTGATTGGTCGGTCTGCGGATAGCAGCTTTCCCAGTTCCATCGTCACGGATTTATTTTCGCTGAATAAATCAGGCAATGCTGGCAATATAGACATTACTAGCCAAGAATTGATTGTCCAACAAGGTGGCGAGATCACATCAGCAACCCGTGGTTTCGGAGATGGGGGAAATATTCGACTAAATCTAGAGCGTCTGCAACTGAATAATAGTCGAATTAATGCTTCAACATCAGGTTCTGGAAACGGTGGAGATATTCGGATTCGCGCTTCCGAATCCCTTGAACTCATGGGGGCAGGATTTGAGGCGTTACAAGAGCAAATTGTACTTCCAGCGTTTGCCGATACACTCACCCTGGATAATTTTAATCAGGGAATTGTCACGGTTACGGATGGAGAGGGCGCGGCGGGTAATGTCTTCATTGAAACCCCAAATTTTATCGCCCGTGATGGTGGATTGATTGCCACCACGACACTCAATCAAGGTAGGGGGGGAAATATTCAGATTGATGCCACAAATCGGATCGAGTTAGACAATTCGCTGTTAGGTTCGGGAACGTTTGATCAGGCGGAATCGGGCAATGTTACTTTAACCTCTCCTCAGCTTATAGCACGAGGGGGAGCGCAGGTTTTAACCACTACTTTTAATTCCGGACAAGCGGGTGATGTGATCGTGAATGTGTCGGAGTTGATTGAACTGTCTGACCCCACGAATGAAGGAACTCTCATCGGCACAGGTTTATTTGCTTCCTCGACTGAAGCCGCATCTGGCGATGGGGGAAATATCAATATTAATAGTCCCACGAGTGAATTAAACATTCGCGATCGCGCGGCGGTGTCGGTGAGTGCGACAGGGACAGGTAATGCTGGAGATATCAATGTTGACATCCGCTCTATTTTCTTAGATCAAGGCTCAATTTCAGCAACGAGTTTATCCGGGGAAGGGGGGAATATCAATCTCAAGGTAGCCGAGACTCTAATCTTACGAAATAATAGTCAAATCTCCACCCGTGCAGGAACTGAATCCAGTGGTGGGGGTAATGGGGGAGATATTACCATTGATGCTAATTTTGTGGTAGCCGTGTTGTCAGAAAATAGTGATATCACGGCGAATGCATTTGAGGGAAATGGCGGCAATATTACGATTACCACGCAAACAATTTTGGGGTTGCAAGTGAGCGAAGAATTAACCCCGAATAGTGATATTACGGCGAGTTCGCAATTAGGAATTGATGGTATAATTGTGATTAATACACCGAATATTGACCCATCACGCGGATTATTTGAACTGCCGTTGGATTTCTTTGATGCTTCCCAGCAAATCGTTTCTGGCTGTCCAGCAGATACAGGCGATCGCTTTATCGCAACAGGGCGCGGTGGAATTCCCAATACTCCCAGTCAATACCTATCTGGACGGGCGATTTGGGAAGATACGCGACGGTTATCCAGCCAAATTTCTCCATCTCCAACTGATGCGAATCCTCAGCATCCTCAACCCGATCCTCAACCTTTAATTGAAGCCCAAGGTTGGGTTGTTGATAAGGATGGTACAGTGATACTTACGGCTGAACCCTATCAAGGCAAACGAGTGAATATTGGCATGGATTTTCGCACTTGTGGAAGTCAGCTAAACTTGTGATGGGTGAAGTGTCACTGACAACAATCATCACCAATCCATTTCCTGCAAAGTTTTGAAATCTTCTTGAAATTCAGCGACATCGTAGTGAACACAAATAACTTAAGGTAAAGATCTCTTAGATCGGGGGGTGTAGGGGCGGGTTTTACAGATAACATTTTGCACCAAACTGATAACTTGACTAAACCCGCCCTTCTCCCATAGTCGGGGGAGCAGAAAACCCATAGCTTAAAATTAGAATGGGTAATGGTTATGGCTTAAGTTGACACGGATGACCGACGTGCGCCCAGAAAACCCGTAAAATTAGGGGCTAAAGCCCCTACTACAAACCCAATCTTTCAGTAGCAACAGATGTATAAAACTAGAAATCAAACTGATAGTATAGTAACCATCCACCTTTAGTCCACCTAATGCTGGAATAGCCACAAAGGTTTTGGCAATTCCCTTTTGATGGTTTTGCCGAGATCCCTTTCACCGAAAGAGCGATCACAGCTCAGGATAGATAAGGTACAATAAAAGCAGATTATAAAAAACTATAACTATGGCTTCGGTATCCAATCAACCAACAAATCAACCAACAAAAATTACCCGTACAGAACGAGGACTTGTCATCGCCGGAACTCGCATTACACTGTATCAATTCATGGACTATATTCATGGGGGGTATCCGCGATCACTGATCCGACAGCATTTCCCCCAGATTACGGATGAAAAATTTGATGCAGCCATGTCTTACATTGAAGCCAATCGTGCTGAAGTCGAAGGCGAATATCAAACTGTTGTGAAAGATGACGAAGAGATTCGGCAGTACTGGGACGATCAAAATCGTGAATACTTCGCTCAAATTGCCAAACTGCCACCGCCACCTGGTCGAGAAACAGCCTGGGCAAAACTTCAAGCCGCGAAAGCCAGACTTGAATCTAAGTCATGAACTTTCTGATTGACCACAATATTAGAGGGCAGGCACAGCTTTTATTGAATGTTATAGAAAATGAAGGTTGGCTTGATTTGGTGGCGATTCGTTTTGTCATGTTTGAAGAGATAGCTCTAGAAATTGATAGCAGCGATAGAACGGTTTGGCGACTAGCACAAGCCAATCAGATGATTTTATTAACAGCGAATCGAAGCATGAAAGGCAAGGATTCATTAGAACAAGTGATGCGGGAAGAAAATACACCGGATTCCTTGCCTGTGGTTACGATTGGCAACGTGGATCGCGTGAGTGAATCTGAATATCGAGAGCGTTGCGTCAATCGACTGGTCGAGATTGCCCTTTATGCAGAGAACTATAGGGGGACAAGACGAATTTTCATACCCTAAAGCTCTAGTTTGCGATCGCATCATCTCTGGAACCCCCATAGTAATGTGCGATCAGCTATTGCTAGAGGCAGGAATGATATCATGTCCAGTCAAACACCCCTGAATAAAAACGCCTGAAACCCTTATTTTTAAGGCATTGCAATTATGGGCAATCGTCAGGACATGATATGATTGAGCGATCGCTAGATCCATGTTAAGACTTTAGCCATAAAGGTTTAAGGGTAACGAAACTTGCTTTGATTGAGGCGCTTAAATTCAGGATGGGATCTATGGGATGGTTGGGAAGACGTGCGAGGAAACGACTACTATTTTTAGGATTAGCCTGGTTAACCGTTGTGGCGATAATCGCATCTCCTGTCGCCCTGGGAAATGCCTCAACTCTTCCTCAGTCGGATATCATACAACAGGAATCTCATCTGGCTCAATCTCTTGATCCAGTCAGCCGATTCAGTCAAGGTAAAATTGACTATGATCGGGGACGCTTTGCTGATGCGGTACTGGCTTGGCAAGCAGCGGAACAGATTTACCAACAAGCAGGCGATCGCACTAACCAGGCACTCAGTTTAAATTATTTGTCCCTTGCCTATCAACATCTGGGACAGTGGGAACAGGCAAAGGCGGCGATTGAGGAAAGTCTAAACCTCCTAACCACTCCCACCGATCCTGCACTCTTGGCACAAGTATTAAATACCAAAGGCAGTCTGCAATTGGCAACCGGACAATCCGAAGCTGCGTTGCCAACCTGGAAAGCCGCCGAGACAGCCTACTCCCAAGCTGATGATGTTATCGGTGTATTGGGGTGTCAAATCAATCAGGCGCAAGCCTTGCAAAGCTTGGGAATGTTTCGGCGATCGCAACAAGTCTTAGAACGGGTGCAGCAAGCCCTCACGCTACAGCCAGATTCGCTGATTAAAGCCACCGGATTACGCAGCCTGGGGATGGTTTGGCAAGCGATTGGGGAATTAGACGAAGCACAAAACATCCTTAACCAGAGTTTAGCGATCGCACAAACCCTTAATTCCCCTGCCAATATCAGCGCGGCTTTCTTGAATCTGGGTAACACGGCACAAGCCTTGGCAGATATAGATGCTGCTATTACTTATTACCACAAAGCGGCAAAAACGGCAACCAATCCCTTAAACCAACTCGAAGCCCAACTGAACCAATTTAAGTTACTGATTCATCAACAGCAGTTTAATCAAGCACAAGACTTATTTGCCCCAATTCAGCATAATCTCTCGCAATTGTCTCCCAGTCGATATGCTATCTATGTTCAGGTGAATTGGGCAGAAAGTTTAATTGAACTCCTAGAAAACTCAGACGGGTATTCTCCCGATCTGATCACCTCATCAGACATCGCCCAACTTCTCGCTAAAACCATTGCCCAAGCCAAAGCCTTAAACGATATCCGCGCTGAATCCTTAGCCCTAGGAACTCTGGGAAAACTCTACAAAACCAACCAGCAATGGTTGGAATCTCAACACTTAATCCAAGAAGCATTGCTCTTTTCCCAAACGATTAATGCCAGAGATATTTCCTATCAATGGCAATGGCAACTCACTCAACTTTATCAGCAAACTGGAGACTTGAACGCCGCGATTACTGCCAATCAAGACGCCTTTGAACTGCTGCAATCCATCCGAGGGGATTTGGTGGCGATGAATCCCGATGTGCAGTTTTCATTTCAATCACAAATTGAACCGATTTACCGGAATTTAGTCCGTCTCTTATTACAACGTCCCTCAACCGATAACCTCAAGCAAGCGCGTCAGGTGATTGAATCCCTCCAGTTAGCCGAACTAGAGAACTACTTTCGCGCCTCCTGCTTAAAGGCGAAAGCTGAGCAAATTGATACGGTGATTGAAGACAATGATACCCAAGCAGCGGTGATTTATCCAATTATTTTATCTGACCGGATTGCCGTGATTCTCTCCTTACCTGGACACCCCTTAGAAACCTACAGCACAGAGTTACCCCAAGCGGAAATTGAAGAGAGGGTGAATCAACTGCGACAGTCGATGAATATCGCCTACTCCAACCGCAAACGGCTGACTGTTTCTCAAACTATTTATGACTGGTTAATTCGACCAATAGAAACTCAGTTAGCTCAACAGGATATTAAAACCTTAGTCTTTGTTCTCGATGGTGTGTTGCGGAATGTGCCAATGGCGGCGCTCCATGATGGTGAACAGTATTTAATTGAGAAATACAGTATCGCCTTAACGCCAGGGTTACAATTACTAGAACCGCGATCGCTAACGCAACTCCATCTACGCTCTCTTACCGCCGGATTAAGTCAAGCGCGTCAGGGGTTTTCGGCATTACCGGCTGTGAAAGATGAAATTGAGCAAGTGAGTATCAATATTCCATCCACTGTTCTTTTAAATCAAGCCTTTACTAGCACTGCATTAGAGAACAAAATTAACACACTTCCGGTGAGTGTGGTTCACCTGGCTACTCATGGTCAATTTAGTTCTAACCCAGAAGATACTTTTATCCTCACCTGGGATAAACGGTTGAATGCCAATACCCTAGCTCAACTCCTCAAAGGTAAAAACCAAGACAATACTCCCCCGATTGAACTCCTGGTTCTCAGTGCTTGTCAAACCGCAAATGGCGATCAACGAGCGGCGTTAGGATTAGCAGGATTAGCCGTGCGATCGGGAACACGCAGTACCATTGGTACGTTATGGTCAGTCAAAGATCAATCAACGGCTCAGGCGATGATCCAACTGTATAACAATTTAACTCAACCTGATATTAATCGCGCTGAAGCCTTGCGACAAGCTCAGTTATTTCTACTCCAACAAGATAAATACAAACATCCCTACTACTGGGCACCTTTTATTTTAGTGGGGAATTGGCTTTAAGTTATTTGTCATTTGTCATTTGTCATTTGTCATTTGTCATTTGGTCGGGGCGGGTTTTGCAGCCAAGCTAGGGATAACAATCAATATTAGTCCCTAAACCCGCCCCTACAGACGATCCATGGCTCGTCTGGAACATGGCTTCCCCTGCTTCCCCTGCTCCCCCTGCTTCCCCTGCTCCCCCATCTCCCCCATCTGCCCCATCTCCCCCAGCCCCTCTGTATTCTGCCTTTTAGTAGATGCTATTGTCGCTAAATGTTATAATGCGGGTTTCAGACAACTCCATAAATAGGGTGATAGCAATTTGGGAATGTCTTGCTGAAAAAACAGTTAAATCTTCAGGCGGATAGAACTTCACTGAAACGACTCTATCTATAGAACAACTGTATCAATTTTAGACCCCTGTACAAGGTTATACCCATGAAACCCTGGCGATTTTTTAGTATAAAGTGTCGAGGTTGGCATTTCCCCTTACTTCTAGTGTCGATCACACTATCTTTAGAATTGGCGATTGTTCCTCGTCTAGTTGCCCAAACTCAAGCTGTGAAAAAGCCGAGTAATACTCAAGCACCTGTGCCACCTGGAGATGGCAGTCCCGATGATACAACAGGAGCAGGAACTCGTGATGGCGGTTATTGTACAAACGATAATGCCACAGAAGATGAACCCGGATTTTCGGTTCTAGTGCCAGTTGAAAATAAAACGATCGCGCAACGTCCTACATTCTCACTGTACATCCCGGAAACGGTAGCACAAAAGGTATTTTTTAGTTTAAAGAATGCTGAGAACGAAGAAGAGTATGATTACCAGACTATCATGACATTACCAACAACAGCCACAGGGAGTGAGTTTAGCTTCCCTTTACCAGAGGATGCGCCTGATTTAAAAACAAATACGCCATATCAATGGTCGATCAGCTTAATTTGTCAACAGTCTCTTGATCCCAATGACCCGACTGTAACTGGCATAATTGAGCGCGTTGAATCTCAACAAATTACTGTAAATTAAGAGTATTTGTCATTGGTCATTGGTCATTTGTTGTTGAGACGGGGCGGGTTTAGTTAAGTTATCGGTTTGTAGTAAAATGTTAGCTGTAAAACCCGCCCCTACACGCCTATTACCCCTATTCCCTGTTAGTGAGCCATTCTTCAATTAAGGCGTGATTGCTCTCGCGTTCGGACTTTTTCAGATATTCTAGGGCAATCCGTACCGCCGCCGGAGAGGTTGGGTAGTCTTGGGCGAGTAACTCTAGAATGCGACGGAGTTGGAGTTTCTCGATGTGCTTGCTGGTAAACCAAGAGAGTGCGATCGCGGATAGAATTAATCCTAGGATTGACGGAATCACAGGTATCCACCACCCCTGCAAGAAAGCGAGATAGGCAACTGAGACTAAGACTAAACCCGCGATCGCAATCCCCAAAGCTACCCTCTGAGGAGACTGCAACCGCCAACTTAATACTGTACCCATTAAAGACCATAGCAAAATCCACAGCCCCTCTTGCGATTCACTCCATGTCCGGATTAGTGGACGATTATCCAAGGCGGCGCTCAAAATTTGACTGGTTAAATTTGCATGAATTGTCACACCTGCCATCTCTTGGGGTGTGCGATACAAATGTCCACTGTAGGGTGTATAGAAAAAGTCTTTCAGGCTGATTGCGATCGCGCCAATTAATATAACTCGTCCAGTAAACCCATTCTCCTCCTTTAATTCGGCGGGAATTCGATTTTCTAGTAAATCGGTAAGCGAGATGGTATAAAAATTTTCTAACCCGCCACGATAGTTTAATAGTATCTGATAGCCGCCTGTATTCACCCGCACATAGCCGCCATCATTTTTATCTAACGGTGAAAAAATGGCTTTACCCAATTGCAAATGATGCTGATCTTTAGCTTGGAACTTAATTCCTTGGGCTTCTAGATACTGCAATGCCAGTTTTAAACTGAAACTGAGATGAAGTTTATCCGCCAATTGAACAGATATTAACCCTCGGCGGACTTTGCCATCTACATCCAATACCATATCCACAAAACCGACTTGTCCCAACTGACTTAAACTTGGAGGAGGATTCACGGAATTGCCCACAACTTTCTCAGCGCCAATTAGATTCGGAGTGGACTGAAATAGATCCACTAATTCTTGATGTCCGGGTTCGACAGGTAAATCTCGATACACATCTAAACCAATCACACGCGGATTGTCTGCATTTAATCGAGTAATTGCCTCTGCTAACACCGCATCGGGGAGGGGCCACTGTCCAACTTGAGTGATATCGTTTTCATCAATGGTGACAATTACAATCCGTGGATCAGCGGGTTCTAAGGGGCGAACTTGGAAAAACTGATCCAAAACATCCCATTCTAAACCTTGCAACAATCCAGTTAAACGTAACAGAATCACCAGAATAGTTATACTTAAACTTATCGCCCCAATCCAGCCACGCCACAGTCTATATCGGATGGGTTCGGTCTTGGCTTGTTTCGTAGCAGATGACAGAATAGAATTAGCTTTTTCTATTGCTTGGAGAGCATTCTGAATGTCGCGTCGATTTAATTCTTGACTCGCGGCTAAAAAGTGATAATCTAGATCACTCAAACTTTTATCCTGCGACCAGGTTAATGCCTCTCTTAACGCCTCTCCTTGCAGCAGGTAGGATTGATCCTGTTTTCTGGAGGCAATCCAGGCATTGAAATCCTCAGCATAAGGACGCAGGGAAACTAATTTTTTCGTCACCCAGGCTCGATTAAATACTTCTTGATAAATTATATTTTTTACCTGTAATGTTCCCTGATTTTTAACCAATAAACCCGACAACAAAAGTTCAGTTACTTCTCGCGAGTCATCTACCTCAATCTCCACACCTTGTAACACCTGCTGATAAATACCCAGCATTCTACCCGTCCGTTGCCCATTCCCTTGAATGCGATTCTGGATAGTTCTCAAATGTTCCGGATCATCCTGAGACACCCAGTTAGTAATGATGCGCGATCGCACTAAGTTTTCTACCCACTTGTATTCCTGACCTGGCGGGATAACTAGCCTCTCCGGTTCTGTATTTTCTGCCGCTTTCCAGATTAAATTACACAACTTTTGGGTGAGAAATGGCTGACCAGATGTCCACGCCAAGATTGCCTTAACAATCCTCTCCGGAGTATTAATTTTTTCCTCTAAGCCTTGGATCAGGGGTTGTACTTCCGCGAGTTTAAACCCTTGCATTTCTATGGCTTGACCAATATTAAAAGAAGTCCGGCTGCGATCGCGAATTAAGTCTGAGGGTGCAGCGACACCAAAGAAGGCAAAGACAATCCGATTATAGTCGGGATTAATAGCGCGTTGATTATAGCAAAATCGAATTAAAGCCCAAAAATCATCAATAGGAAAATTAATATTCAGGATTCGATCAATTTCATCCATAAAAATGACCAATCGTTCACTGGAGAATTGACCGAGCAAAGCTTCTTCAATAAACTGACGACATCGTTGCAAAAAAGAGATATCTTCTCGCTCTTTCCACCACGTTTTTAAATAAATCTTTTCCCGCAGATTGAACGCCAACCATAACTGTGTGACAACACCCTTATACCACTGCACAGGCGTCGTATATTCACCACCAATCGTGGTCATATCCAGAACCCCACAGCGGAATCCTTCGGCTTCCAGACGATACTTAGTTCTGACAAGGAGAGAGGATTTACCCATTTGTCGAGGGCTAAGGACATGACAAAATTCACCTGCTTTCACCGCCTGATAAAGTTGGGCGTCTGCTTGTCGCACCACATAGGTAGGATCATCATGTCTGAGACTACCGCCAACTTGGTAATTTGTCATTTGTTATTCGTCATTTGTCTTATGTCATTCGTCATTCGTCATTTGTCATTTGTCAATAAATAGTTATAGTTATATCGTAGGGGCGGGTTTAGGGAATCAATTGTAGGGGCGGGTTTAGGGAATCAATTGTAGGGGCGGGTTTAGGGACTAAATTCAGCTATTCACCGATAACCCAACAACAAAACCCGCCCTCCCCACCGATAACCCAACAACAAAACCCGCCCTCCCCACCGATAACCCAACAACAAAACCCGCCCTCCCCACCGATAACCCAACAACA
>NZ_JAVKBY010000075.1:0-4917 GCF_040222985.1 Coleofasciculus sp. F4-SAH-05 | reverse complement strand
TGTCGGGTGTCGGGTGTCGGGTGTCGGGTGTCGGGTGTCGGGTGTCGGGTGTCGGGTGTCGGGTGTCGGGTGTCGGGTGTCGGGTGTCGGGTGTCGGGTGTCGGGTGTCGGGTGTCGGGTGTCGGGTGTCGGGTGTGGGGATTGTAGAGATGTTTCGGTGGAACGTCTAGGATTAGGGGGAGAGGAGGGCGGGTTTCGTACAAACGTTATCCTCAACAACCAAGCATAAAGTCCCTAAACCCGCCCCTACACATTTACGCGCCATGTCCGACTAGCGAAGCGAAGGATCAAAACTTCCCCAATTCCCCCTATGGCTTTAATTATTGCTGGTGAACGGAGTGGGGTAGGCAAAACAACGGTGACGCTTGCCCTGCTTTCGTGTTTATCGCGACGGTATCGTCGGGTGCAATCCTTTAAAGTGGGTCCAGATTATATTGACCCGATGTTTCATCAACGGGTAACGGGGCTTCCCTGTCGCAATTTAGATCCGGTGTTAACGTCGGAAACTTATGTTCAAGCTTGTTTTCAGCGTCATTTGGATGGGATAGACTATGCTCTGATTGAAGGGGTGATGGGGTTGTTTGATGGTGCATCAGGACGCGATGATGTTGCCAGTACAGCGCATATTGCCCGACTGTTAAATGTCCCAGTGTTATTGGTTTTAGATTGTAGTCGCTTATCCCGTTCCGTCGCCGCGATCGCACAAGGATATCGTTGCTTTGATCAGAGCATCCAAGTGGCTGGGGTGGTGTTGAATCGAGTGGGGAGCGATCGCCATTTAGAATTGCTTCAAGATGCCCTAGAACCCCTACAATTACCTATACTCGGTGTACTCCGGCGTCAGGATAGTCTGACGATTCCCGATCGCCATCTGGGATTAGTTCCCACCGATGAACTCACCTTTCTGGATCAGTTAATTGATCAACTGGCTGATATTGGCGAAACCTGCTTTAACTGGGAGCGTTTATTGCCTCTGTTGAGGGCAGAGATTCACGATTTAACTGTCAACAGTCAACGGTTATACCCCGGTGTGACTCAATCCGTTACCCGAATTGCCATCGCTCGCGATCGCGCCTTTAGTTTCTACTATCAAGATAATCTGGATTTATTGCAACAGTTGGGAGCGGAATTAGTTCCCTGGAGTCCCCTAGTGGATACCACATTACCAGAAGGCGTGCAGGGACTTTATTTTGGTGGGGGATTCCCCGAAGTGTTTGCCCAGGAATTGGCGGATAATATCGAGGCGCGTCAGGCAGTATGGAATGCCATTGTTCAGGGAATGCCTACCTATGCTGAATGTGGTGGGTTGATGTATTTATGTCAACAGGTGAAAGATTTTGAGGAAAAATGTTGGTCGATGGTAGGGATATTACCCACAAAGGCGGTAATGGGCAAACGTTTAACCCTGGGATATCGTCAAGCAACCGCATTACACCATACGCCATTGGTATTAGTGGGTGAAAGGGTTTGGGGACATGAATTTCATCGTTCCCAGTTAACAGCAAGTCCTGAGCATCCTTTGTTTGAAACAAAAGGATATGATCCGAAGGGAAAAGTCGGAATTGAGGGGTGGCGAATGTATCAATTACATGCGTCCTATATTCATCTGCATTGGGGTGGAAAAACAGATATTCCTCAGCGTTTTTTGAAATGTTGTCAACAATTTAATCCAAATTAAGTAGGTGGGGACAATTAAAGCTCGTCATTCGTCATTTGTCATTTGTCATTCGTCATACTCGCTTGGCCAGAAGCAAGCTACGTCCTTTGTTAAAAGTAACGCACCATATACCTGAGAACGGTGCGTTACGGCGCAAAAGCGCAAATTATTCGTGATGTTAATCCAAGTAAGCGCCTAATGCACCCTACGAAAATTCGAGAAGTTGAAGTTAACGATTATAGGAAACCGTTGCTACCGATGGTTCCTTAATTTGAGGAACTACGACGTTCTGAGCATAAATCTGGGGCTTATCTTGGGCAACTTGGAAATACGCTTCCCGTAACTGCGCGTTAACCGCTACCGTCTTCGCGTCATAAAGCTGGGTGGCGAGTTTAGGATAGAACCCAATACCCAGAATCAGCACTAAAAAACAAGCGGCAATAAAAACTTCCCGTGGTTTAGCATCGGTGTAGATTGCATTAGTCGGCAAAACACAATCCGTGCCATAGCAAACGGCTCCTTCTTCATCCTTATTCTCGAAGTTGGAATTATCAAGTTCACAGGTTGGGGCGACGCCTGCTCCGTAAAAGACTTGTCTGAGTAGAGAGAGGAGATAGATGGGTGTGAGAATCATTCCCAAAGCCGAAAGGAAGACTGTTACTGTGCGGAAAGTTGAGCTATAAATATCACTGGTTGTCACCCCGACAAAGACAGAGAGTTCACTGGCAAACCCACTCATTCCCGGGAGGGCGATTGATGCCATCGCGGCGGCGGTAAACAGGGCAAAAACTTTGGGCATAACCTGACCAATACCCCCCATACTATCTAAGGCTAAGGTGTGGGTGCGATCATAAGTAACCCCAGCCAGGAAGAATAGCACGGCGGCAATTAAACCGTGGGAAATCATTTGCAACATTGCGCCACTTATCCCTAAATCCGTGAATGAGGCGATTCCGAGGAGGACAAACCCCATGTGAGACACGGAGGAAAAGGCAAGACGTCGCTTCATATTCGGCTGGGCAAACGAATTCAGTCCGCCATAGATAATGTTAACTACCCCTAGCATCGCCAGAATTGGGGCAAAGTAAACGTGAGCATCAGAAAGTATCTCTAGATTCAAGCGAATTAATCCATATCCGCCCATTTTCAGGAGTACCCCCGCTAAAATCATTGATACAGGAGCAGATGCTTCACCATGAGCATCAGGAAGCCAGGTGTGTAAGGGGAAAATCGCTAATTTAACCCCAAAGGCGATTAATAATCCGGCATAGAGTAGCAGTTCTAAAGCCAAGGGGTAATCCTTGATGCCGAGTTCAACCATATCGAAGCTGATTGTACCCTCGCCATAGAGTGCCATGGCTAACCCAGCTACCAAAATAAATATAGAGGCGGCGGCAGTATAGAGTAAGAATTTGGTCGCGGCGTATTGACGCTTCTGTCCCCCCCAAATCGAGACGAGGAGATAAACGGGAACGAGTTCCAGTTCCCACATAATGAACAGAAGCAGAATGTCTTGGGCGATGAAGACGCCGATTTGTGCCGAATACAGCACCAGCATCAAAAAATAGAAGAGGCGAGGCTTGTGATCGACTTGCCAAGCTGCGAAAATGGAGAGCGTTGTCACCAGTCCCGCCAAAAGTACCAGGGGAAGTGACAGTCCATCGACTGAAACTGCCCAACTGAGACCTAGTTGAGGTATCCAGGTATACTTTTCTGTGAGTTGAAATGTGGCGCTGCTGGCGTCGTAGTGCTGCCAAAAGGTGTACAGCATCAATAGAAAGTCCGCGATCGCAACACCGAGGGCATACCAGCGCACCGTTTTACCCCCCTTATCTGGCAGTAGGGGGATAGCAAAAGAGGCGACGAGTGGTAGGAGGGCGATCGCGCTTAGCCAGGGAAATGAATCGGCTATCATGACGATGGTAAAAATACTTAGTTAACAGATGATGTTATTTTACTAAGCTTTGTAACATTTTTCTCATAAATATTTATCTTGGATCACTATAGGGTATCCCCGTAGAGGATGTAGACCACCGTTTTCATAGTTTTGGGGCGGGGAGAGAAAGAATCTACATTGGGTAATCACAGCATGTCCCACAACCACCATCACCATCACGACCACAACGCCTTCAACTACAATCGTGCTTTTGCCATTGGTCTAATTCTAAATGGCGGGTTTGTCGTTGTTGAAGCCTTTTCGGGTATCTTCTACAATTCCCTGGCGTTACTGGCGGATGCGGGTCACAATCTCAGTGATGTCTTAGGCTTGGTTCTGGCTTGGGGTGCGAATATGTTGTCCCAACGTTCTCCAACCAAGCGCTATACCTACGGCTTCCGTCGTTCCTCGATTTTGGCGGCTCTTTTAAATGCTACCCTTGTCCTCGTGGCTATGGGTGCAGTGGCGTGGGAAGCGGTGAGAAAGTTCGTTAATCCTCAATCTGTACCCGGTGGTGTTGTGATTGGCGTTGCTTTGGTTGGCGTGGTGATTAATACCATTACCGCACTCTTGTTCATGTCAGGTCGTAAAGAGGATATGAACATTCGCGGTGCATTTCTGCACATGGCGGCGGATGCGCTGGTTTCTGTGGGAGTCGTGCTGGCGGGTATTGCGATCGCGGTGACAGGATGGCTATGGTTTGACCCGGCTGTCAGTTTAGTTATTGTTATGGTTGTGGTGGTGAATACGTGGCAACTGTTTCGGGAGTCGCTGAATTTAGCCCTAGATGCGGTTCCGGAAGGTATTGAACCTGCTGCCATTCGCACGTATTTAACGGAACTTCCGGAGGTTGATCAAGTCCATGACCTGCATATCTGGGCAATGAGTACCACAGAAACAGCGTTAACAGCTCATCTGGTGATACCCAAAGGGTATCCGGGTGATGCGTTTTTGAGTAGGGTATCCCAACATCTGCATGACCAGTTTGGCATTGAACATCCGACGATTCAAATTGAAACGGGTGACCCGAATCAACCCTGTACTCTGGCTCCAGAAAATCGGGTTTGAATTGGTCATTTGTCTTATGTCTGAGGATGAATATTGACAGATAAGATAATGAGTTAAGATGAGTAAAAAGCAGATGGATAGAGAAGGTAAAAATCTACCTGTAGGGGTACGGCAATGCCCATTGGTGTCAACTTAAGGGGAAATTTCCCCTTGAAATTACTCTCGGATTATCTCACCGCAAGACTTTCGCAGATTTTAAGCTAGTCTACCTACTGGAGTTAAGAGTAACAGCACTACTCATATAGAGGTTTGAGGT
>NZ_JAVKBY010000073.1:0-5299 GCF_040222985.1 Coleofasciculus sp. F4-SAH-05 | reverse complement strand
CTGGGCTTTACTCCTACTACCAGTTCTATGATTGATAAAATTTTGGCTGTAGCTCTTGATTTAATCAATCCTAAACATTTAAGAAATTGGTTTGCTCATTGTTGTTACTGTACCTCATAGCAGCGCGAAGCGCTGTATCTGGTGTGACTGCGTAAGTCCTGATTTAGTTAAAAAGCCATTTTTGCACCCCAAAAATTCCGACCAAGCCCAATAAAGCCAGAGGCACAACTGTTGAGGGTTCAGGGACTTTTTCCGCCACGGTAACATCTGAGCGACTGATAAAATCGTAGCTATCGCCCCCACCGGAACCAGTAAATCCTAAACTTAACTTTACACTGCCACAGCCAACTGTATCGCAGGTTAGTATACCGCCTCCGGATAACGGTTCATAAGGATGGCTATCTCCACTTCCATCTGGCGAACCGGGTGGGAAAGATGCTTGAGAACCGAGAGTGAAGGAATCTACAACCGTACCCATCGCATCCAAAAAGTCATACTGTAATAATCCGGGAGTTGTTAAACTTACTCCATTTTTAGGTGTACTCCCATCCGTTAACACACCGGAAAAAGAACTGGCGATCGCAACATTGGGAACCAAAACCAGGTACTACGATGGGAGTACCATCAGGAAATAAGGCAATAGCTTCAACGGGTAAATTAGCCCTCCAAGTTTGGGAAGACTGGTTGATGGTAATATATCCTGTTTCTTGCTCTCCCTCAAGCCGAATGAGAACGATAGATGGATCAAAACCATAAGGGGATAAATCTACAGGGTCAACCGATTGCAGATTGAGTTCGTGAATTAGGAGTGGAACAGTACAAGAACCTTCGACAAAAGTACAATCTTCTAGTCGTTCTAGGGTTGTATCAGAAAGGGAGAGTTCTGGATAAACTGGAGTGCCTACGAGAGTAACTATACCAATTTCTGGTAAGACGATTGAACTCTCTCCATTACCAAAGGTGAGGAATTGGTCAAACCCTTTCGCCAAATCTACTGCCTTCGCAGATTGGGGAATACTCAAAGTCGCGATCGCGCTCAGCCCGACAACTCCCAAAACCGACGCAGTTTTACCAACAAAACTCATAAGTCAATGCTCCTAATTGAAATTTACACAAACAATAGATGATACTCGCACTCAGGAATAGCACAAAATGTTCTTGTAGGTTGGGTAGAGCGATAGCGTTACCCAACAGGCTAACGATCTATGGCGTTGGGTTACTCTTCGAGAAGGCTCCGCCTACGTTCCTCAACCCAACCTACTCACTTTTGTTGCAATCAATTTTCTGATTAAACGCTATGTAGGTAAAAATGCTATTTATTTTTCTGTAATTACCTACATGCATGACGCCGTAACTTAATGCCTCACTTGATGAAATTAAGACATATCTTTTTTGTTACGCTTTCTTGAAGATTGTTTCTTGAATAATGCGCCAAATCCTAGAGCAGTGGCTGAACCAAGGATAGTGAGAGGTTCGGGCGCAGGGGGATGTACAACATGAGTTCCCGTTCCTGCATCATGCGTAACCTGACCAATTACGAAGAAATCATCAAAGCCAGCCTGAGGATTTAGGTGAACATTGGCAGCTTGATCTGTAGCAGGAGGAGACTCTACTTTTGTTAGACCTTTAAACGTATGAGTCCATTCTCCAGAGGCTGTAAAGTGTTTTTCAAAGTCACAGGTTTCTACTATTTCTACTGGACACGGTATAGCATCTCCTCCACCTACTGGTTTGAACATAGCAGTAAAGAACACATAAAAGGAAGATGAAAAAGTTCCCTGACTAGGATCTGTATCAGGATTTTCATGGTTGATAGTCATCGTTCCTGTTGACGGTTTACCCTCTGTTAGATTAACAAAAATATCATATCCATTTACAGAGTTTACGCTTTTCAAGGATAGAGCTACCACTTCAATAGCAGTCATTCCGGAATCACCGACATCGAGCGCCACATCATCTTTGCGCTCAACAATAGTATCAGCTAGTCCGACATTATTTCCTTGAAACGTACCAATAGGATTACCTTCAAAATCAATTTTGCCAATAGTTCCTCCAAAATCAAAAAATGTTCCATCAGTAGTTTGGAAATAGTCAGAACCTAGCCGAACACCTGCAGCTTCAGCCGACTCCACAACACCCAAAGTCGCGATCGCACTCAACCCAACAACCCCAAAAACCGATGCAGTCTTACCAACAAAACTCATAACAACACTCCAAATTTACACAAACACTATTTGACACTCCCAGACATAAAATCCAGTATTCCCAGGCTCAGACAGCCATTAAAAGGACTTACATTCTGATATCGAATCATCGCAAACTCATCCTTAGGCGTCACTTTCCGGGTGTCTTACGGTAGCTAAATCATCAATACAATATCTGTATTTACTCTGTAACAGAACTGACATTTTATGCCAAAACCTCTGCGTCCCTCTGCGCCAACCTCTGCGAACCTCTGCGTTTAAAAAAATCTGATATTGACTCATCACAAACTCATCCTTAAACGTTAACCCATTACTTCCGCCCAATCCCCCAGCACAACCTTATGCCAACCCGGTGATAAAACCAACCGTTCCTCATGCACATCACCCTTACTATCACGCCACTTCAACTCAACCGGAATCACTGTATTCTTAACCCCTTCACCCAAACCAAAATGTAACTCCGGACTACGTGCGCCAGAATGCCCATTACCCCCATCTACCTGCGCCACCAATTGCCGTCCATCCGGCAAATAAACCGTCGCCGCCGCACCAATTGCTGGAGAATTTGCCGCTGTCGTTCCGGGAATCTCTCGCACCAAATGCAACCCCAGAAACTCGCCTACTTTTTGACTCTGATTGCGATAGAAATAAGACTTATCCCATTGATTGGCAATAGCAAAATCCAAATCTCCATCCCCATCCACATCAGCCGTCGCAATCCCCCGCGTCACCTGGGGTTTATCCAGTCCCAAATCTGGGGCTAAATCATAATAACGACCATTCGCGGCTTGCACAAAAAACGGATTATGCTGATGTCCACTTAAATCATCCCCAGCTTGCAACTGAAACCAACTACTCGGACGACTCAATAATTGGTCATTTCCCATCGCCAACTCCTGTAATTCGGGCCAGCGATTTACCTCACCTTTCGCAAAACCCGTCGCCTGAAGTGCCTCTAAATTACCATCATTATCAAAATCGCCAAACTTGGTTTCCCAACCCCAACCACTACGAGATAAACCCAAAGGTTCACTACTATCAACGTAGGGAGCGATTCCTTGATTCATCTTATCAGTCTTTCCCGTACTTGTAAACAAAAAATGACTTTCTTCTAAGGCATATTCCGCCGCAATATTACTCACATAAATATCCAGCAAGCCATCTCCATTCACATCACCAAAATCGACACCCATCCCTTTAAAGCCATCACGCCCCAACACCTTAGAATTCGGCGTCGTCAACCCCTTCTCCCCATCCAAAACCGCAAACGCCAACTGTCCCGGTTGAGAACGATTATGCAGCAAGTGATCCGGACCAAAATCATTAGCAAAATAGAGTTCTGGCAACATATCCCCATCCAAATCCGCCGCACCAGCCCCTAATGTCCAACCGTGAGCAATAATCGGATCAAATACACCCTCAACCTCTTCAAAATTCACCGTTGGCTGAGTTCCTAAACTTACCCCCACCCAACGCAAAATCCGATTCTTACCGCCGTTATAAGCACGAGTCATGGAATGCTGCATCGCCTCCACTCCCGTACCCTTGTGATTGAGAATTTCTGCCCCATCCTGGAAATAATTACCAATAATCAAATCCTGATGTCCATCTCCATCTAAATCCGCAAACGTTGCTGCATTCGTATACCATCGTTCACCCGTTGAAACGATTTCCCGTTGAACATAATTTCCTCTTTGTAACGACGTACCTTGGCTCAGAAAGGCAATCGGCGTGCGTCCCCAATAATAAACCAGAACATCCATCACCCCATCTTCATTCAAATCCCCTGGTAAACACCCCATCGGTGCCATTGTTGAGGAATCATAAGCTAAACGTGGCGCTAATTCAAAGGGTTTATACCGTTGAGATGTCCCCGGTACAGGAGCAATAATGGCTTGGTCAGTACGCGGATCAACATAACAACTATCATTGGATAAACCATCGCCATCTAAATCATTCAGTGCTACTGCCGCACCCACCGCCGATATCCAGCCCGAATGACGTTCTAAACTGGGATGAACTGAGCGTATATATTTTCGGGGATATCCCGTTAATTCAGGTAATGGTGTAGTGGTGAAATTAAAATGAGAGGCTAAAACATTCCGTTCAGTAGCTGACAATGCGGGTAAGCGAGTCAAGCCAAATAATCCGATAATTATGGCGATTGCCACTAAGCGTTTAATATGGCGTTTAATCAACCGACTAAAAAGTCTCATAATTTTAAATCCGCTGTTGTTCGTAGTAAGCGCTTTAGCGCTTCTAGTAAGCTTCATCCCCTGAACCTTTTAATCATGGTGCGTTACGCTCCGCTAACGCACCCTACGGGGTAATTTTATGTACCAACATTACGAGTGAAATTAATGGTTTGTTCTCCTAATGATTACAAATTGGAAAAATCGTGCAGTGGACTTATATTGAAGTCACTGATTTAAGCGTTTGTAGTTAGCCGTAAACTGTATAGCGCTAAAGCGCTGACTACGAACTGTGTATGGCGCTAAAGCGCAATTACGAACGAAATTGAGCTTGAATGCGTCGCCGCCAAACTTCATACGCGGGTAACTCATCCTCTGGTTTTCCTTTCAATTTGGCTGGGGAAGTTGTTGGTAAATCTTGGAGTGCGATATCTGTAATTTCAGCCGCCGCCTCAGCCGACATCCCACATAAAACCTGACATGCCATTTGGGTATGGGCGGTTAAATTCCTCGCCCGCAACTGGGCTTTTGCCGCAAATGCTGCGCCTTGAGCTAATTCTGGCTGATACTTTCCCGCCGCCATTTTTAACGCTGTAATCCCTTCACTGTCTACGCCGCCTGCATAGGTACAAGCTAAACCAATCCCACCCGAATCGCAAGGGGCTACCCCTTCAACGAAGTAAGGGGTAGGGGGATAGCGGAAAATGCGAGGGGTCAATCCCCGAAGTATTTTCAATCTCTCTCTTTCTATCCCATGTAGTGGTATAGTTTAGCCATGAAACAAGTTCTCACAATAGTTGTAAAGCTCCAACCCTCTCCTGAACAAGTTGCCTTCTTAGAGGCAACTCTTCAGGCGTTTGCGGACGCTTGTAACTACGTGAACGAAAACACAGACCCTAAGCT
>NZ_JAVKBY010000068.1:0-6477 GCF_040222985.1 Coleofasciculus sp. F4-SAH-05 | reverse complement strand
AATTTCGTTTTTCTGAGACATGCGATCGTGAGTTCAAGTCGCCAAATCACCAATCACCTTTAGCTTACACAATGACGAAATTCTTGTAGTGCGTTAAGCGAAGCCATGCCGCAGGCTTTGCATCTTGCTCGCTACTAATACGCAATTTAAATGCATGACAGCTTAGTCATCCCCGTTATAACCCAGTCCGCGCAGGCGGACGCAAGTTTGTGTAGCAGCGATTTCAATCGCCGTGGCAAAAGGGGGTAATAAAGGCGAATTTGGTATTAGTACCACTATAGTCCCAGAAGGATTTTAATCGCCGTGGCGGGGGTTACTAAACAATGAACAATTAATAGCGAATACGCGGGTCAATTAAAGCATTGATAATATCAATCGCAATACTCGCTATCACCACAATTGCCCCAAAAAACACCATAATTCCCTGCACCGTCGGGTAATCTCGTAACTGAATCGCTTCATATAATCGATTAGCTAATCCGGGCCAGGAAAAGGTAACTTCTGTTAACACCGCACCCCCTAGCAACGACGCAAACGTGAGTCCCATTACCGTAATCACCGGAATCAACGCATTTTTTAACGCATGACGCAGCAAAATTGTCCCTTCCTGAATTCCTCTAGCGCGTGCAGCTTCTACATAATCAGACTTCAGCGTTTGCTTGAGATTCACCCGGACAATACGCTCAAAAATTCCACTTAGGAGAATTCCTAAGGTTAACGAGGGTAGAGTTAAATAATATAACGCCGTCAAAAATTGGTTGAAATTACCGTTCAAGAGACTATCAACGGTATAAAGTCCAGTGAATCCTGTGGGCGGAGTTACTGATGCCGGAAATCGTCCACCCAGGGGAAACCATCCTAACTGTACGGCAAAGATTAATTGGACAATCATTCCTGCCCAAAATATCGGTAAGGCGTAGGTGATAATCCCAAATAGTCGTCCCCCTAAATCAAAGACTGTACCGGGACGAGAGGCGGAAAAAATACCCACACCAATTCCTACCGTTATCGCGACGATCATACTACATATTGCTACTTCTGCCGTCGCGGGAAAATATTGCTGAATCACTTGCCAAACATCTCGTCCTTGGTCACTAATTGAACTGCCTAAATCCAGGCGGAGTAAACTGAATAAATAATTCACATACTGTAACGGTAGCGGTTGATTTAATCCCAACCGTTCCCGAAATTCGGCTTTTACACTTTCAGGCGCACGATTACCAATGACCGCATCAATTGGATCTCCTGGCGTAGCGCGGAGGAGTAGAAATACGATAGTAACAATCGTCCACATCATTAACGGTGCCAGGAGCAACCGGGCGATGACATAGTAGAGTAAAGCACGAGAACGAGACATCGGAATTCAAATTAGGTAGGGCGAGTAGGATTAATACAGGTTTATAGTTGGGTGCACGTTAAACCCGACATCCACAACCTGTAGGGGCGCAAAGCTTTGCGCCCATAAAATCGGCTATTTAGTGGTCAAGGTGCGTTACGCTTCGCTAACACACCCTACAAATCGAGGCTTTGCGTAAGTCAGCTTAAGCATTTTTATCCACTTGCCAAAACGAGATACCAATAATTGGATTAATTTCCACGTTCTGTAAGCTGTCTTGAGCAAACGCAAATTCTTTTTTCTGCAATAAGGGAACCAGCGGCACATCTTGAGCAATTAGCGATTGAATTTGCCCAAATAGTTCTTGTCGCGCCTGGGGATCTTGTTCCTGCCGTTGAGCTTCAATGAGTTGGTTCATTTTTTCACTGTAATAGAAGAAACCTTGACTTTGACTAGCACCTTCCTGACATCCAGTTTCCGCTGATCCTTTCGTACAACTGAAAAAGGGGCTGATGTAATTATCAGCATCGCCAAAATCAGGAAACCAAGCCACTAAATAGCTGGGATAAATGCCTTTGGGAATATTGGCAAAGAGAGTCGTGGATTCAACGGGTTGCGGTTGAACTTGCATCAAACCCTCCATTTTTTGCTCGGCATATTCCTTGAGGAGGGTGACAATTTGTTGACGCGGGGAGTTATCGGAACTGTACCACATTTCTAACTCCAAGGGTTTTTGTTCAGAAAAACCTGCTTTTGTCAAGAGTTCTTTGGCTTTTTCTACATTGCCATCCCCATAAAGTTCCTTAAATACAGGTTTGCTGGTGGCAAAGGTGTCGGGAATAATACTATAAGCGGGTTCAGCTTGACCCCGATAGACGCGATCAATGATTAATGAACGATCCACTAACGCCGCGATCGCTTGTCTAACTTCTACCTGATCTAAGGGTTTCTGCTGGACATTTAGCACCATGTAGTCTAGGCGAATGCTGGGCTTTTCTAGTACCTGATACCCTTTCGATTCAGCATCCTCTTTAAGGCTGAGAATTTGATCGGCATCTAAGTCACGATAGGCAATATCAACCGCACCTGTGGTAAAGGAATTATACAAGTTAGCGGGACTGCTGAGAAACTGAAAGTCAATCCCTTGATTAAGCGGTTTTTCTCCCCAATAGTCCTCAAATACATCCACTTTGACTAAATTTGGTTCAAAGGAAACCAGTTTATAGGGACCTGTTCCCACAAAATCATTGGGTTTAAATTTGCCTTGCCCAATTTCATAAGCTTGAGGAGAAACCGCACTTAATCCAGGAAAGGCTAGCAGGTAAGAGAAGGGAGCAAAGGCATTTTTTAGCTTAATTGTGAGTTCGTATTCCCCTGTGGCTTCCACGGATTCCATGATGTCAGAAAGTAGGGCTGAAGGTTTACCCCCGTTTTGACTAAACCGCCTCAGGGAAAATGCCATGGCGTCTGCGTTAAAGGGGGTGCCATCATGGAAGGTAACACCCTGACGCACAGGAATCGTGTAGGTTAAACCATCATCACTGACTTGCGGGAGTTCTGTCGCCAGTTGGGGAATTAGCGTATCAGTATCTCCCTCGTAGGTATAGAGGCGATCGCCTAAGCTGGTAATAATATCGCTAATCGCTACTTCATACGCATCAGCGGGGTCAAGAGTTCGGGGTTTGGCAACAGAACCCACAGCGATGCGTTCAGGGCTACTGATGCTAGTGACGGAACTTGCAGCATCATCAGTGGGTGTATTTTGCCCACCACAACTAATAATCAGGATACAACAGCAGCAGAATAAACCGAGAAATTGAATAATCTGCCGTTTCTGACGAGATAAGGGAAATTTCATAATGTAAGTAGGTGGATATAATTAAAGTTAATGGTTGAGATTAGGGAACAGGGAACAGGGAACAGGGAACAGTAAGGGTTTGAGGACGATTTACAACACTTGATTCGCTTCTCGACAGGCTTGAAAGCGTTGGCGTGAGACGTTGAGGGTGGCGATTACTCCCTGTTTGGTGTCGAATAATTTTTGTTTTATTTTAATCATTCACCTATTGCCATCCGTTCGATACTTAAGTCAAGATCGTAATTATATGTGATGGAAGGGTTTAATCCGATGACCATTTCTGCGGATACAGTATTTTCAAATTTACAGAAAATTGACCAAGTTGATCCGGTAACCAGTGCTATCTACCGAGAACAAGCCCAAGAGGTACTGGCTACACCATCGATCACGCTGAAACTTCGATCCGCGATCGCGGATCGACTCAACCGAGCGAATAATGATTTAGCGCTGCATACCGTAGGCAGCGAAGATAGTTACTAGGTTAGGGTTGAGCCAAACTGCCTGAGCCACGATTCCACTGAATTTAAGCTGAATGTTGCTGACTTGAGGCTGGTGGGCAGTGCCCACCCTACGGTCTATCAAATTTCGGCTAGTTTAGTGGGAATTTAATTCCATGGGGTTGAGCCAAACTGCCTGAGCCACGACTCAGCTTGACTTGAGCTACTCTAAAGAATATAGAACGATTCGCCATAGCAATCAGGGGACTACTCATGTTAATTTTGATTGCTCATCCTAAATGTGGCAAAAGCTCAAGCAGCATATTTCTAAATGGCAAGGGGTATTGATCACTGCCCCCACTGTCGCCGGATTGGTAATCGCTACGGCTTGGACCGGTTCGTTTCAGCTTCTCGAATGGGCAACACTCGACCAATTTTTTCAGCAGCGTCCCCAAGAACCCGTTGACCCCCGGATTCTGGTGGTAACCATTGATGAGTCTGATATTACCCAGGTTGGGACGTGGCCCATTCCTGATCAGGTCTTAGCACAGTTACTTAGAAAAATAAACGCCCAACAGCCTAGGGCGATTGGCGTGGATTTATACCGTGATTTGCCAGTCGAATCGGGTCATCAGGAATTAGTCGAGGTATTTAAGTCTACACCGAACCTGATTAAAGCTGGCGTTAATGTATCTAGAAGCCGAAGGGATTACCCTGCAAATGACGGATGAAGCCAAGAGTCATTTGCAGTTGGGTAAGGTGGAATTTGTGCCATTGACAGGGAATGAGGGTGGCTATGTTAATGCTGATGTGGGTGGCTATCAAATTCTCTTAAACTATCGCGGACAGAAAGAGAACTTCCAAACTGTATCCATTGCTGATATTTTAGAGAATCGGATATCACCGGATTTGATGCGCGATCGCATTGTTCTCATTGGCGCTACCGGACAGAGTGCTAACGACTTATTCTTTACACCCTATAGTCAAAATACCATCGGTTCGCGTCAGCAAACACCGGGCGTGATTATTCATGCCAATATCGCCAGTCAGATCATTAGTGGGGCGATGGCGGGACGCCCTTTAATTAAGGCGATTGATGGACGCCCTTTAATTCCTTTCATTGATAGAATAAACCAACTGTCTTGGCTGACAATTTGGGTTGATCCAGTCGAGTGGTTATGGATTGTTGTCTGGTGTTTGATTGGCGCTGGAGGAAGCTGGAAACTCCAACAATTGAACCAATTCGCGGATAGGATTTTTCCCCGATGGATGGTTGTCGGTTTCGGCACGTTCTTCATGGGTAGTATTCTGGTGGTTGGCAGTTATGGGGCGTTTCTGGCTAATTGGTGGTTACCCGTGGTTTCCCCGATGGCGGCGTTGATCGGATCATCAATGGCGATCACGCTTTACCAAACCTGGGAATTACAGCGCTACAATGCTGACTTAGAAATATTACTGGAAACCACGACAGCTCATTCCGATGCGATTGAGGAGGAGTTACATCAACAAGCCGAAGAAGCCGCACGGGAAAGTGAACGCCGATTAGCCCAATTCCTGGAAGCGGTGCCGGTTGGGGTAGCGGTATTAGATGCAAGCGGAAAAACCTATTACCTGAATCAACGGGCGCAACAGTTAATGGGTAAAGGTGTGGTTCCTGATACCTTTGCTGAACAATTCGCCGAGGTTTATCAATTTTATATTGCTGGCACTGACCAACTCTACCCAGCGGAATTATTGCCGGTAGTGCAAGCGTTAATGGGAGAAAGTGCCACGGCTGATGACATTGAAATTCACCAGGGCGATCAAATTATTCCTATTGAAGCTTGGGGTATCCCGATGGAACCCGCTATTGTTGAACATGATGGCTTTATTGATAAATATATCGGTGATGCGATTATGGCGCTATTTAATGGTAGTGCTGATGATGCGGTTCGCGCCGGAATTGATATGTTAAATCGGTTGACTGATTATAATAAAACGCGGCAACGTCCAGATCGTCCGCCGATTCAGATTGGGATTGGGATTAACACCGGTTCGCTGATGCTGGGAACCGTGGGCGGACACAATCGCATGGATGGTACTGTGATTAGTGATGCGGTCAATTTAGCCGCTCGCTTAGAACAGCTTACGAAAGAGTATGGGGTATCCTTACTAATTTCTCACCACACGTTTTTACAGCTAAATCATCCGGTTGAATATGCCTTTCGGATTATCGGTCAAGTTCAGGTTAAGGGGAAAAGTGAAATGGTATCGGTTTTTGAAATATTTGAGGCAGATCCACCAGAACTTCGCTCGGTAAAGTTAATGACAAAGCCTGATTTTGAGAAGGCTCTATTTCTGTATAGTAAACATTTATTTAAAGAAGCCGCCCAAATATTCCAAGAGTGTTTACCGATTAATCCCGTTGATCAAGTGGCTCAAATTTATTTAGAGGCTTGTCAGAAACAGGGTGAGGATTGAAATCGTTATGGTTGAGGGAACAGGGAACGGGGAACAGAGAACAGGAACTACCCCATTTAAATGCCCATCAGCTGATCACACTGATTACCTAGAGCGTCAGTTTAGTAATAGCCGTTAAAATAAGTTAAATGTAGGGGCGGGCGCGAGCCGTTTAATTGGGGTATCTACCGATAACCTCTAAACCAAACCCGCCCGTTATTATAACGTGGGTTAATCAGGCAACTCTGAACCCGATTATCAACAGGTTGACACTCCCTGCCCTATAAGTGCGGGGATTCTTAGTTCCGCGACACACCTTACAATTATCTATCCTTGCGGCAATACTTAAACCAAACACCCGTAGAAAACTACCAAGTATTGAGCCTAATTTAGATAACTCCAGAGGG
>NZ_JAVKBY010000067.1:0-30084 GCF_040222985.1 Coleofasciculus sp. F4-SAH-05 | reverse complement strand
TTAGAGATAATCCGAACTAGGGAAGTATTCGGAAGTCTGTACCAAGTTTAGACTCAGTGCGGATATTCAACTCTTGCGTTGCTAGATTTGTCTCTAACAATCCCTAACAGAGAAGCGATAGCTAGGTTAGGGTTGTTGAATTAGGGTGACTGTAGAATAATTGACCAATACCTTTAAGGGCAGCTAAAACTTGCTCCAGTTCATTTGCCCTGTCAATAGATAAGGCGTAGGAACGACCATAGATGGGAACATCTGCTTGTTGGAGTTTAACAAAGACAAACTCTCTCCCATTGACTAGAAAACCAAACCTTGGTTTGTCACTTTTGAGATCATACAGCATATAAGCTAGAGCTTGAGGCAGTGCTGCCATCACATCAAACTCAGTACTTTTGGATTCGATCACCAGTATCCAAAGTCTCTGTTGCACTACTAAAACATCTATCCTGCCTCTTACAATTACTCGATTGTCTTCAGCAGCAATTTCCACAGAAGTTTCAGTTCTGATCGAAAAGGGGGCTTGAAAGAATCCAGCGAAATCCAGTAAAGGTGATAGAACCACCATTTTGACACCCTCTTCTAAAAGAGGACGGCGATTAACCAAGTTAAAGTAGTTGCTGCGGACTCTTTCCAGAGAACGTTTTTCCTCATCCGTTAAAGACGGTAAGTTGTCTTGCCATTCTCGAAAAAATTGACTATCGGTTGTTCGTTGTAGTCCAAAGTTTTCTTGCAGTTCTTCTAGGCTAATATCTTGAGCTTGAATAGTTTGAAGCATAATGGGTTTGATTAATAAATATCTGGCATATTTTCGATCTTAATGCTTATTTGAGTCAGCTATTTTCCAGAACATCAATAGTTGCCGCAAGTGCTGTCTGAATTGCCCCTTGCACAGAAGCATGATTAATACCCAGATGTTCCCCGGCGAAAAAGACGCGCGGTTGCTGTTGAGGATAAGGCTTACCCAACCATCCTTGATATCGCTCATGTTCTCCTGGGGCAAAAAAGGCATAAGAACCAGAACCCAGTTTAGCTTCTTCATCCCAAATATAGTGAATGATATCATCAACGTATTGCTCAATCTGAGGATGGAGTTGTTTAACCTCACGCAATGTCAATTCACTGCGATCGCGTGCTTCAAGAGTGCGGAATTTGCGTGAATTCCCTTCCCAACGATAAGCCGCCGTAAATGCAGTCGGTTGATCGGAAAGTTCGCGATCGCGGGCTATCCAGTGAGGATTGTCTGATTGTTTATCGGCTAAGATGGCATTATCATCAGGATACCAACATTTTTCGATATTTAAGTCAGTAAAACTTCCGCCACCATAAATCCCATCCTCAAACTCCCAAGGACGAGCGGTACAGTGAAATAAGGTTTTCGCGGCGCTACAATACCCCAGACTGTTAATCGCTTCCCTTTGTTTAGCAGGTAAAGGCGGATCAAAATCAATTTGTGCCAAAGCCGTAGCCGGAACCGTACAGATGACACAATCAAACTCGGCGCTTTGTTTACCCTGTAAACTACTCCAGTGGAGTTTAACGCCAGAATCCATTAGCTCTATGGCTGTCACCTGAGCTTGAGTCTGAATGTCCCCTGATATTCTTGCCACAAACGCTTTCACCAGGGTTTCCATCCCTCCGACTAACTTATACTGTTCTACTCGATGCCAAGCAAAAAAGTCAATTAACCCATTCAAAAGAGAAACTTGATCATAATGGATCATCCCTGTGCCATGACCGACGAATTCAAAAGCATCAGGAGATAGGCGATCGCGAAAATATTGCGTCAACGAGAGACTGTCGTATTCTCTGAGTCGGGAGCTGGTGAAGCTAGGGGAAAACATCTCCCATTTCTCCTGATCAGACAAAGACTCGATTAACTCCTCTAAAATAGTTTCGTAAATTACCGCCGGATCTTGCTGCTCTTCCGGGGTTAACTTATAATTATATAATAGGGGTTGATAATTGTCAAGGCGAGTCTTTTTGCCCCGTAAATAATAATAGGCGGCGGGATTGTAACTAACGAATTGTCTTCTGTCTAAATTAAACTTATCCATATAATGGAGGGTGCAACCATGACTAGCCGGAACCCTCATGGCTCCCAATTCTGCATGGCTACCATCATGGAAATAGTGAGTATAAATACGACCCCCTAAACGCCCAGAACTTTCCAACAGAGTAACCTGGTGCTGCAATTGACTCAATTCATAAGCACAAGTAAGTCCAGCAATTCCCCCACCGATAATACCAATTCTGTGGCGAATGCCTTGGGAATCATAGCTAGCCAGAGAACCCGGATGAGAGTAGAGAAGCCGGAAGGAAAAAGGTTGATTTAACTGTTGTTGATGACGATAAGGATTAAACATTGATTCAGATACAATTTTCCCAGAGCAAAATTCACCCGTACCGTAGGGGCGCACAGACGTGCGCCCTGCCTGGTGTGCGCCCTGCCTGGCTTGCGCCCTGCTGGCTTGCGCCCCCTAAAACTTGGTACGCCAGTTCAACTCGGTTAAATCTAGACAACCGGGCTACCTTGAAGATAATCGGCGTGCGATCGCGTTTGCTATTATACACCATAGGACTTACGCTTTCTTGACGGCACAGGCGCTACCTGTAAGGGCACGGCAGTGCCGTGCCCCTACCAAGATTGTGGGTGATGGGCGCATGCGGTGCAGGGCAAAAGCTGGCAAAGGGCGCACAACCTGCGCCCCTACCAAAGTAAGTCCTAATAATTTTGGCATAAGGGTAATTTCTACTCGAAGTCGTTTCCCTAAAAAGCCAAATTGAAAATCTCCTGTGCGGATAAGTTGAACTGGGGAAAAGTCGGGGAAACAATGGAGGTATTTCCCGTAAAACTCGTCATCTGATATTCGCCGTCAACCAAATTACAAACAAAAAATGTGGGTTGCTTGGGGTTGCCAATAAACTTTCTCGCTCCCAAGGCGGCATAATCGATAATCCAATATTCCTCAATACCCATTTCCTCATAATCTCGAAGTTTATTGTAGTAATCGTCACGCCAATTGGTTGAAACCACCTCAACAATTAATTTGACTGAATCCGAATTTTGGATAATTGATTCACTTTCCCACCGAGATTCCCTGCCAATAGTTTCTTGGTTCAAAACGATGATGTCCGGTTCATACCCTGATTTTTCCCGTTGGGGTTTGACAATCGACTCTCTCGGAATAGTCCAAATACCTCCTTTGCCTATCTGCCTGATAACTATCAATAGTTGCTCAATCAGGGAACCTGTTAGATTTGAATGTTTCCCCTTTGGCTTGGGCATTTCGATAATTACTCCATCATGCAGTTCGTACCGGACTTCTGATTGTTCGGGATACCAACTGATAAATTCATCAAAGCTGTATAATTTTAGGTCGGCTTTGGCTTGAGTCATAATTGAAGATAATCGGTGTGCGATCGCGTTCGCCATTATACACCGGGCAAAGGGTGAGTAGCTGTAACCAAAAGGTGGGCAAAATCCGAGCCAAGAATAAATCTCAGCCATCAGTGCTATTATATTAGCCAAACGGTTATCGGTATAAGGCGGAACATTTTGGTTAGGAAAGGGAACAGGGAAAAGGGAACAGGGAACAAATTTGTCCCAGCTGGGGTTGGTAGCTGCCAAATTTATCACCCTAAGTACGGGAGAGCCAAAAAATGAGACAGTATTCTCCACTCACAATTGTTTCCTATCTAATCGGTCCGACGCTGATTATCTTTAGCCATATCGGATCGTTACTTGTTTTAATCACGGGTTTATCGTGGGGCGCTTTCCTATGGATCATATTTTTATATGTTATCCGTATGCTGGCAACAACCGGCATCTACCATCGACTACTCACCCACAAAAGCTATCAAGCTCCGGCTCCAGTTCTATGGGTGGGAAGTATTGTGGGAGCATCGGCGGGGCAGATGGGTCCAAGTTGGTGGAAAGCACACCATGTAGCCCATCATAAACATGTCGATCAAGATCTTGATCCCCATTCCCCCTGTACACCCTTTCAGGGGATCAGAGGATTTTATTGGTCTCAAGGAGGTTGGCTACTATCTCCCCGCTTTTTTCCTGCCAAGCTACCCGCTGATGTTGAGAGTGATACGGTTTTAAAGGTGATTGACCGTTTGCACTTTATCCCTGTAGTGGCACTTGGGGCAATTTCTTATGTCATGGGTGGCGTTGAATATCTGGGTGCATTTTTTCTCAGCACAACCCTGCTGTTTCATGGCGTGCAAACCGTCAACTCCCTTTGTCATATTGTGGGGGAACAACCATTTGTCACCGATGATCTCAGTCGCAATAATAAGTTAGTCGCATTTCTAACTCTGGGTGAAGGCTGGCATAATCTCCATCATGCCTTTCAGTCATCCAGTCGCCATGGGATCACTATTTATTCTGGACAGGTTGTCTATCTTCCCGATCCCACATTTAGCTTCATTAAAATGCTTGAGTTCTTAAAGTTAGCGTCAAAGCTTAGAGTGCCGACTGAAATCAATCTGCTGGCTTGTTCCAAGGTTCTAAGCGTTCAACCGTCAGAGTTGCCAGCCGTCGTAACGACATCAGTGGATTTTGAATAACCTTGAGGTAAGCCTTACATTATTTTGTTTTGGGGAAACTTCATTTTGTTTTGGGGAAACTTCACTCTAATTCAAGGTATTCGGCTAAATTTTCAATTTGGGGATCACCAAACCGATAAAGTAGACGCCACAGCACTGTATATAGTGCTTCGCGCTGGTCTAGTTACACTTTGTTTGTACGAACCTCTCATCTGGACTCAGCTTCAGGTATGGGAGTTGTAAATACACGCCTAGCGACCTGCTATAACTTCCATCTAAACGCTTTATTTAATCTTACCTCTGAACCTGTAGCTGCAGGTGGACTTAAAGGCGGGACAAACCCAATCCCGTCTTTACGGGTTAAAAATCTCCTGTGCGGATAAGTTGAACTGGGGAAAAGTCGGGGAAATAATGGGAGTATTTTCTGTAAATGGGGTCATCTGATATTCGCCGTCAACCAAATTACAAACAAAAAATGTGGGTTGCTTGGGGTTACCGATAAACTTTCTCGCTCCCAAGGCTGCATAATCGATAATCCAATATTCCTCGATACCCATTTCCTCATAATCTCTAAGTTTATTGTAGTAATCGTCACGCCAATTGGTTGAAACCACCTCAACAATTAATTTGACGGAATCCGAATTTTGGATAATTGATTCGCTTTCCCACCGAGATTCCCTGCCAATGGTTTCTTGGTTCAAAACAATGATGTCCGGTTCATACCCTGATTTTTCCCGTTTTGGTTTGACAATTGACTCTCTAGGAATAGTCCAAATACCTCCTTTGCCTATCTGTCTGATAACTATCAACAGTTGCTCAATCAGAGAACCTGTTAGATTTGAATGTTTCCCCTTTGGCTTGGGCATTTCGAGAATTACTCCATCATGCAGTTCGTACCGGACGTCTGATTGTTCGGGATACCAACTTATAAATTCATCAAAGCTGTATAATTTGGGTTCAGCTTGGGCTTGAGTCATAAATCGTTTTCAGATTATTTTGAGCGTTTGTGATTCAAACAAAAGAGATAAAATTGTCAATCCAGACAACCGGGCTACATGGAAGATAATCGGCGTGCGATCGCGTTTGCCATTATACACCAGGCAAAGGTTGATTAGTCGGGGCTTGGTGACCAATTCCCTACTCTAAATCAACGTATTCAACTAAATTTTCAATTTTGGGATCAGCAAACCGATAAAGTAGACGCCACAGCACGGTATAACTTCCATCTAAACGCTGGTGAACCGGTTGAAAAGCAACAATTACATCACTACTCGGTGTCTTGAGGATTTCTGGTAAATAGCGGCGCTGCGCCCGGGAAATGGGTTCTCCTTTCAGTATGGCTTCAGGTAACTGGAATTGGATTAATCTGACTAAATAGGTATTATTTAATGCTATCTTTGAACCTGTAGCCGCAGGTGGACTTAAAGGCGGGACAAACCCGATACCATCCTTACCCGTGTAAAAGCGCCGTTGGTCTATTTGTAAGCCTTCTACGTCATTGGGTGGACGATAGTTCATAAATAAATCCCGTTGTTCGGGTGTAAGCGTAGAAATTGTGTTTAGATTGCCGTTGATTTCGTCTAAAGAAACATCACCCAAATTGACGATAAAACCATAATCCAGTCCTGGCAATGAAATTGTAAAGTTCCCATTTTCAATCTCCAGTGCAAAGCTGGGAACAGCATCCGTAACCGATTCAACCCCAGTAGTTAAGGGAAAGGGTTGGGGGAGGGGAGATTGCAGACGGTTTCGCAACGTATTAGGATCAGGGTGATAGCTTTCGGCGAGAAAGATACGGGCAATTCCGGTATTCGGTTGGTTAAGAAAGTCGGCATATCGTTGGGGTTCTAAGGGTAAAAGACCTAAAGTACTTTGAGTGGGAATGACTGAATAAACACCGGGGTCAATTATACGAGCAGAGTCGGGAAATGCGGGTAATGTGGGTAATAGCTGTTCCCGTGCGGCTAAAAGAGTTCGGGTAATAGCTTCTGGAGGCGCGATCGCAGGTTGTAGCGGCTGTCTGCTATCGTCTGTAGTCGGGCGTTTTGTCGGCATACCCAAGACGGGCGGTTCCGGTTCCGGGAAGTCAGGTACAGGCGCAAATCTCGGACGAAGTGGCGTGGCTAAATTCAGCCGCAATCCCAGGCGTTGTTCATCGGGTACGGTACTGGGTGCAGCTACCCCGGCTAGCATCGGTAACCGCCTATCCAACAGATCAACCATTGGTTCCAGCTTTTGGGTAGATACATAAAGAGTGCAATACACCTGTCGCTGGGGTAAGGTTAACGGTGCAGGAACATCGGGATCAGGCGTTCCGTTATTACAGAGAAACTGGGGAATTCGATATTGACTCGTCAAGAAGCGTTCTACTTTACCTAGGTGTAAGAACAGTTGCGATCGCGTGGCTTCTACTTGATATACATTCGGACTGTAGAATGCTCGCTCAATCCGATTAATCAAATTCAGTTGTTCTTGAACCAGTTGTTCGGCTTGGGTCCAAAATCCTGGGGCAAAGCTAGATTGTGCTGTTGTATCTTGGGCATTTGCCGGGGAAAGGGAAAGTAGCGGTAACGATAGGGATAAGGATAGTAACACCAATAAAGATGAGTAGTGCATAAACTGTAGGGGCTTATTGCTTTGCGCCCGATTTAACGGTAGAATCCACTCCACCATTGTAGCTGTGTCACGTTAATAGTGGTTCGGCACACCTTATTTGATCAATTAACCATTAGCCCCGAAACTGTAGGGGCGCATGGCGTGCGCCCTGCATGGCGTGCGCCCGATTCAATCGTAAAGTCTCTTCCATCATTTTAGCTGTGTCAATCCAGTAGCGTAGCGCGAAGTGTTAGCCAGTAACAAGCGTCGGAATAAGCATCAGTATCTGGAGATATTCTTCATTTCGCTTCGCTTCATTCTCCAATGACATAATCGGGTACTTGATTAATAGTGGACTTTAGACGAATCCGATCCGGCACAGCGAGCGATCGCTCTTCTTTTGATAACCACGATTCACGACATACCCCTTGGCTCTTTCTTTCTGCTTCGCTACTGACATTTCCTTAGCTTGACTCAATCCCGTTTCGGCTTAATTTGTCAAGTTATGATAAGCTAAACTATTCTTTCCCCCAGAACGGTTTAAATTTTTAAAATAGACCATTGTCTCAACAAAACGTCATAATTGCTCGTTTTTCACCTCGTTTTGGGAAAAAGCTACGAATTTTCAGGGGTTGCGGCAATTGTGAGAGCATTGTGCGATTTTCAGGTATACTATCTATGGTGGTTTATTTCTGGGTAAAAATAATTTTGCTCCAGCTAAACCCCTTGAATCTTCGTAAGACTTTGTATAATTGATGGTTTTCGTCTCACTCCAAACCTCCCCCTTGGACGCATGTATTTTGTTAAATTTATGATAAAAATCATTACTAAGTATTGACAAAAACACAGATTGCACAGAGGGAATGGCATAGATAGAAGATTAAGTAGTTAGACACACAGATTGACACAGACAATTAAATAATCACTTCTGGTGCTGAGGCGTAGTAAATACCACCTAGCTGGGGATGGATTGATATCCGGGATAGTTGAATCGCATTAATGAGTTCAGTTAACAGATATTGGCGTTGTTGTGTCGGGTTTTGATGTTGTTTTGCTTCCAGGGCTAGCTGTTTCAGACGATGGTCAGTGAGTATGTCTTGAAAGGCTTTCCGCATCCGTACATTTGCCCATTGTCTGAGGGATTCATTGTCAGGATTATAGCGGTCAATATCTGAGTACAGAGTAGCCAAAAGTTGCTGACGTACTGCTTGGTAAATGTCTTGGCAAGCAGGGGATAGAGGTTGGTCTTTGAGTGGACGACATATTGGGCGCGATCGCGGCGGCGGGTGCTGCCGGACAGTTATTTATTGCCGCAGCAGCGAATAACGGTAGTGACAATGACATAACTCCTCGCTATCCCTCTAGCTATAACCTGAATAACATTATTTCTGTCGCCTCCACCGACGATGACGATCAACGGTCGAGTTTTTCTAATTACGGAGCAACATCTGTAGACCTAGGCGCACCCGGCTCTTCTGTTTACAGCACCATTCCTGGGGGTGGATACGGTTTCAAGAGTGGGACATCCATGGCAAGTCCTCACGTAGCAGGTGTTGCCAGTTTGATTTGGTCTGACGACCCGACATTGACGGCTCAACAGGTCAAGGATCGTATCCTGGCAACCGTTGACCCAATTCCAGCATTACAAGGGATAACTGTTTCAGGTGGGCGGCTCAATGCCTACAGTGCCCTGACTGGCTCTACCCCTCCTCCAGTGCTTCCTGTAATCTTTGATGACTTTGACCCAGACGTTGACAATAGCCAATGGTCTAATATCGCTAACGGTACAGCCAATAGTAATTTTGTTGGCAGTGATGGGAACTCCCTGTGGTTCAACGGCGGTTCTGCTGGCGGTAGCTCTCGTTTTGCCATCACCAATCTGGTAGATGTCGCTAATGGCGGCACGATTACCTTTGACCTGATCTTTGGCAATAGCTCCAACGGTGGCGAGAATGCTGATCCAGGGGAAGATGTGGTGCTGGAATACTCCACAAACGGTGGCAGCACTTGGAACCAGTTTGGTCTGATCCCATTCTCAATCCCAATCAACCCAATGATTTCATTGCGCCCTTCTGGGATGATTTGAATCCTAGTCGGGGAGGTGCGGTTTATTACTACCACGATCAAGTTGAGGATCAATTTATTGTTCAGTATCAGGATGTTCCTCGTTTTTCTAGTGGTGGTTCCCTGACATTTCAGGCGATCCTAGACTCAGATGGCAGCATTCTCTATCAATACGATGAAATGAATGCCACCTTAACTAGTGCCACGATTGGCATCGAAAATGCTGATGCTTCTGAAGGGGTACAAGTGGCGTACAACCAGAGCTATGTCCACGACGACTTAGCTGTCAGTATTTTACCTGCGCCCGGTACTCCCCAACCTCAAAGGGTGGTGCTGCGTCCTGGTGATACAGTCACGAACATCGACTTTGGCAATCAAAAGATTGCTCCCACTTCGATTTTTGGCACCCGTGGCGATGATATTCTCACCATTACTGACAGTCCAGTCATCGTTTTTGCCCTGGCTGGGGACGATGAGGTGGATGGCTCAGGTAGCGCTGGTGGTAATCAGTTCTACGGCGGTAAAGGCGATGATACACTGATTGGCAACAGCTACGACCAATTATTTGGTGAAGCTGGCGATGATCGTCTGGATGTATCCAATGGTGCAGGAAATAACCTGCTCGATGGTGGCAAAGGCGACGACGAACTGTTAGCTAACCTCAAAGATCAGTTGTTTGGCGGCAAAGGTGATGATATCCTGGATGCTTCTAGTGGTGGCGGCAATAACCTGCTTGATGGAGGCAAAGGTGACGATGTTCTGTTAGCTGGCTCGAATGACCAACTTTTGGGCGGTAAGGGTGAAGATATTCTCAATGCCTTAAATGGTGGCGGAAATAACCTGCTTGATGGTGGTAAAGGTGACGACAACCTCTTCGCTGGCTCGAATGACCAACTTTTGGGCGGTAAAGGTGATGATATTCTTAACGCTTCCGTTGGTACAGGAAATAACAGCCTTGATGGGGGCGATGGTGATGACAATCTCTTAGCTGGCTTCAATGACCAATTGTCTGGTGGCGATGGCGATGATATTCTGAATGCCTCGTTCGGTTCAGGCAATAACAGTCTGGATGGTGGCGATGGTGATGATATCCTGATTGCTGGCTTCAATGACCAACTCTCAGGCGGCGACGGCGATGATCTATTGTTCGGTGGTTATGGGGGTAGCACCATGACGGGTGGCAATGGTGATGAGCAGTTCTGGATTGTTAATGGCTTTGTTCCCAGTGCGGCTCACACGATTACCGACTTTGAGGTAGAGATTGACCGGATTGGCATTCGTGGTTTGGGTATCACGTTCCAACAGCTTGACCTGATTCAAGATGGGAATGATACTCGCGTTAGTGTCTTTAATACAGACTTAGCTATCTTGAGTGGGATTCAAGCGAGTGCCCTCAACAGTAGCGATTTTATCCTCGCCTAGCCGGACATCATATTAATTGGGCGGTTGTAGACGCGGAGCGGCTTCCCGTAGGGTAACCGCAGCTACACAAACGAAACCCGCCTACGCGGGTTTCCACAGGTTGAGATAAAATCCGTCAAATTTAATTAAGCGATCGCGTACTTGAACCCTCCCACTCAGGCGCGATCGCTTTTGTATCAGGACTTACGCACAAACGCCACATATAGCACGGCAATGCCGTGCCCCTACAGGTAGCGCCTGTGACGTCAAGAAAGCGTAAGTCCTATGTATAATTTCCCTTCCGTTAAACCTACTGTAGGATTAAGTTGAGAAAGACTATATCCTTGCACCCAATTGCCCAATCGGATGATGGCAAGGTTAATCGGGTTCGCTAGGATAAGTTCCCAATCATCAACAGTACCTTAAAATACTGTACAAACTCACTCGTTATGAGGACTGTACTATGCAAGCGCTTTTTAATCCGGAAACGACATCAAAGGTTAGACTCACCGCTAAATCGTCGGTTCAAAAACCCATACTGCAACTGGGTTCGGTAGGAGCCGAGGTTTTAGAACTGCAAAAGCTTTTGGCTCATTGCGGCACCTATTATGGTCCGATGGGAGGGTATTTTGATCGCTCGGTCCATGATGCTGTGATGGAATTTCAGCAAAGTATGTTCCTCAAAGCCGATGGTATTGTCGATTCCCTGACGTGGCAAGCCCTTTATCAGGGTGCCCCGGTTAATATGCCTGTACTCAATCGAGGCAGCCGACATGATATGGTAATTCCTGTACAGTGGGTGCTGCATCTGACTCAGGATTATTCAGCGCCAATTGATGGTGATTTTGGCGAACAAACAGAACGCGCTGTGCGATCGTTCCAAAAACGTCATGGCTTAGCGGTAGATGGAGTGGTCAGTGAGCAAACCTGGTATGCTCTTAGTCAAGTTCATGTCAGTTTACTCCATAACCGTTGTCAAGACGCTTTGGTGGCAGTGTAGTTCATGGTTTATTTTTCTGAAATCCGCGATCGCTAGCAACAGTAATCCAGTAATCACACCTAATTCGGATGATTAGCAAATTGTCTGTAATTTATGCTACAAAGAGACGCGCCATGGCGCGTCTCTACAGGAATGCTTAGGCTAGTTGCTTGCTCACCTGATCAGCTAGCTGCTCTATATTGACAGCAATTTGCTCCCCGGTTCTCATGTTTTTCAAACCGCATTTTTGAGCGGCTGCTTCTTCAGAGCCAATAATGACACAAAGAGGAATTCCTCGTTTGTCGGCTTGCTGTAACTGTTTGCCCACAGAACGCTCGTCAAAACTGGTCATTGTACTAATTCCCGCCTGACGCAATTTCTGAGATACTTCTAAATATAAAGGCATCAGGTCACTTTGCATATTCACCACCATCACTTGGGCGGGTGTAGACGAGAAAGACTCCAGAATCCCAGCTTGAATCAGCCGACTCATCAACCGAGTTAAGCCGATGGAAATGCCCACTCCTGGCATTTTATCCCCAACAAACATACCCACGAGTTCTTCATACCGTCCCCCTGAACAAATACTACCCAAGGCTTCGTGACCCACGAGTGTAGTTTCATACACCGTTCCCGTATAATAATCTAATCCACGGGCAATGGAGAGGTCAATGCAAAATACGCGATCGCTCACCCCCAAATTCCGTACTCCGGTAATCACCGTTTCCAGTTCAGCAATGCCCGTTTTCAATACCTGAGCATCGGGTTTATCCTCAAGCATGGCGTTTAATTGCGCCAACACCTCATCCACCGAACCCTGAATCTTGGTGAAAGTGAGAATTTGCTCGACTTGTTCATCGGATAACCCTTCAGCCAAGAGCGCTTTTTTCACCTTTGTTTCGCCAATTTTCTCGGCTGCATCTACAATCCGGATAGAGGGCATAATTTTGCTCTCGTCTAAACCAATCGACTCAAAGAACCCACTGAGAACTTTGCGATTGTTTATGCGGATCAAAAAGTCTCCGATATTAATCGCCGTAAAAATTTCGGCAATAATCGCGGGAATTTGAGCATCATAGAGCAAACTCAGCTTATTACGACCCACTACATCAATATCACATTGGCGAAATTGGCGATAGCGTCCGGCTTTTGCCCGTTCTCCCCGAAACACAGTATCCATCTGATAGCGGGCAAAGGGAAACTGAAGTTCATTCAGATGACGGGCAATATAAGCCGCTAAGGGAACCGTCTGATCAAACTTTAAGGCTCTCTCTTCTGAACCACTTTCTCCCGCCTGTTCTTTTTCGGCTTGGCGATTGGGCGGCAAAATTGGTTGCAACCCGTAAATAATATTATCCCCTTGATTTCCTTTGGCTTGCAGGACTTCTAATCGCTCAACTGCTGGAGTTTCGATGGGTGTGAATCCATATCGCTCAAACACTTGGCGGATGGTATCTATCAAATACATCTCCAGACGCTTTTCGCCGGGGAGAAATTCGGGAAAACCACTGGGACAAGAAAAGTTTATTTTGTCAGCTTTTGCCATTTTTCAGGAAATAGAGAACAGGGAACAGGGATGTAGGGGCGGGTTTTACAGCTCACATTTGGCTACAAACCGATAACTTGACTAAACCCGCCCTTCTAGGAAACCGGGAATTAAAATTTCTAATTGCTAATTGTTAGGTAGTGGAGACTGAAGAGATAATCGGGATCTGTCCATACCTGTTTAGCCTCTAACCCAGCATAATTTGCCATATCCTGGAACTATTCAATGCTGTATTTATAGGCAGCATTTAAAATAGCTGGGTCTTTTTTCAAATCGACACCAATTAACATGCCATCGCCTTTATCCAAAAGATGACGCGACTCACGTTTATCATAAAAGAACTTGGGCGCGATCGCTTTTTGGGGTTGAGTCAAACCATTGAATATCTCCTCACGTAAGCTGCTTAGATGCGGCTTATAATCGTAAAACTCTCTTATATTCATCCACCTATCCTTCAATCTGCTAACCACCTAAAGGGTCTATTCCTCTCCTATCATCTACCGCCAACGATCCTTTTTGCAAGTTATCTCATGTCCGGTTGAATACTTACACTCTTACACCTTGGTAGAAACAAGGCAGAATACAGATAGCAGAGGGCTTCAAGCAAAGGAGCAAGGATGCCAGGGAAAAGGAATTTATGACTGTTTAGACGGACAGGATGTCAGCGGCTGCTGCACGTTTATATCCTCATCCCTCATCCATCTGTCAAAAAATTCTCGCACTTGGATAGGGTGGGTTGAGGGACATCAGGATGAAACCTACCTGAACAACCGACAAATCTAAAAACGGTTTCATTTTTTATCCTTTGTCCCTGATTCCCTTACTTTTTCTTGCCGCCAAACAATCCTCCAAATAAACCCCCGCCACCCGATTGCTCTTTCTGCTTTTTGCCTGAACCCGATTTCTGGGTTAATTTGTCGATATATTGTTTCCCTTTCAATGCGTTTTCTTCCTGCGGATTTAATTGCAAGGCTTTATTAATGTGAACTTTAGCCATGGACACTTGATTTTGCTTTAAGTAAGCCAACCCTAATAAGCCATGACATTGGCTATTGGTTTGCTCTAATTTGAGGGCTTCTCGTAATTCTAAAACAGCACCCGCAAAATTGTTTTTCTGCATGTAGCTGTCGGCACGGCTGATATAGGAAGCAACTTTTGAGCCTTCTTGAGTTCCACCCCCCTTGGTTGAAGCCTCACTGGTAGCAGCACCTTTCTTGACCGCCTTACCCGGTCCGGCTGTTTTGGAAATGGCTGTTCCTGGAGAGGTTTTGCCGATGCCTGATTTGGATGTTTTTCCTTGAAGCATCAAGTAAACTAAGTTGAGCTCACTGATTTCGCCAGTGATGTCCACGACTCTCTCAAGAGATTCGTATTGCGTAGAGGCTAGCGATTTCAAGGAGCTTCGATAAACAGCATCGGCATTTGCACCAGCTTTTGCCAATTGTTTAGCCACGTCACTATAAATAGAAATTTTTCCTCCTTCTGCGGCTAGACGCTTGCCCATGTGTCCTAAACTAATCCTATAGTCGCGACTGCCGCGAAACAGTTGTTCCTTGGCAGGATTGACGAGTTTGGTTAACAGTTCATTGGCTTGCTGTTTTTCCTCATCTGTTTTGAATTTGCTGCTGTCAGGGTGGAGACGGCGAGTTACTTTGAGATACTGTTTCCGGACTGTCTTCTCATCCGCATCGACGGGAACGCCTAGAATGGCATGATAATCCGTGAAATCATACTTAAAAAGTCCGCGTTCAATTTCAAAAGCCATAGGGTGCTGTCCAATTGCTGTGACGAAAGAATAGTTTTATAGTCTGTCTTAGAGATGAGAGACCCTCTTGACATCCTCATAGCTATTGTAGAAAATACAGTTCCTAAGATCTGGTGCATCTCAAGACTGTTCGGTTAAGGGCAGCTGAGGGAGCTGAGGGAGCAAAGGAAGCTTGGGGAGATGGGGAAGATGGGGAAGTAAATGACGTAGCTTGCTTCTCGCTCCCTTGAGTATGACAAATGACAAATGACGAATGACGATCTCAATTCCAACTGGACAGAGGTAGTGTCTGTAAAAGTTCCTGGCTGAGTTGATCATGAATTTGACCATTGGTGGCGAGAATTCGTCCAGATTTTAGGACGAGGGGGCTACCATCATAAGCGGTGACTGTGCCACCTGCCTCTTGCACTAATACTACACCAGCCGTAATATCCCAGGGCGAAATTCCCCGTTCCCAATAACCATCTAAGCGTCCACAAGCCACATCTGCCAAATCCAGTGAGGCTGAACCACTGCGGCGAACGCCTTGGGTGAGGTGAGTTAGGTGACAAAACTCGGCATAGTTATTATCTGGGGTTTCGCGACGGTCATAGGCAAAGCCAGTTACCAACAAGCTTTGATTGAAAGTAGATGTGTTAGAGACGTGAATGGGACGACGGTTGCAAGTCGCCCCTAATCCCTTAGCGGCACGAAAGAGTTCATTGCGAAAGGGATTATAGATCACTCCCACTTGCGGGGTTTCGTCAATGAGTAATCCCACTGATGTAGAGGCAATGGGGTATTGATGAGCATAATTGGTGGTGCCGTCGAGGGGATCAATTGCCCAGAGGTATTTACTCTCTTGATCTCCCCCTTGACCCGATTCTTCTGCCAAAATAGCGTGATGGGGGACATGACGCCTTAAGACTTTTAAAATGACGGCTTCTGCTTCTTTATCGGCAACGGTGACTAAATCACCCGGACGCCCTTTCTCTTCTACGGCATCTAGTTTACCCCAGTAGGTTTGCAAGATTGCCCCGGCTGCCATCGCGGCTTCTGTGGCGATATCAAGAAAGATTTGCAGTTGATCGGGTGTGGGTTGGCTCATGGTTGGTTATTATAGTTTTCAGTTTTTCGGATAGTCGGGATGGGTTTGACTATTATTGGTTATTTTCCGGCGCCAAGCAAATCCGCTAACATGGCAAACGAGTGACTCAAACCTATTGATGGCTAAGACTGTGAAACGAGTAGGGGTAATCGGTGGTGGACAACTGGCTTGGATGATGGGAGGTGCGGCTAAATCATTGGGTTTGGATTTGGTGATTCAAACACCCCAGCCTACTGATCCAGCCGTTAGTGTTGCCTCCGATACCATCTTTGCTCCGATTGATGACGCCGCCGCGACGGCAAAGTTAGCTGCCCATTGTGATGTGATCACATTTGAGAATGAATTTATTAATTTGGATGCGTTGTTCCTCTTGGCAAACCAAGGTGTCTGTTTTCGCCCCCGCCTAGACGCTTTAGCCCCCCTACTCGATAAATATCACCAACGTTGCTATTTACGTGACATTGGCTTACCCCAACCTGCTTTTAACTTACTAGAGACACCCCTCAACCCCGATACACTGACATTTCCCCTGGTTCTCAAAGCGCGACGCCACGGCTATGATGGTCAAGGCACGTTTATTTTTAAGGATAGAGAGAGTTTCCAGGAACTCTGGCAAAAACTCGCCGATACACCTCTACTCGTCGAGGAATTTATACCCTTTGAACGAGAATTAGCTGTCATCGCGGCTCGTTCTGTAAGCGGTGAGGTAGTGGTTTACCCGGTTGTCGAAACTCAGCAGGAAAATCAAGTGTGCCGTCGGGTGATTATTCCCGCTCCAATTAGCCCAGAGACAGAACAAAAGATTAACGCGATCGCACGTACCTTACTCAATAGTCTACAAGCCGTGGGTGTGTTTGGGATTGAACTCTTTCTCACCGCCAATAATCAGGTATATGTCAACGAAGTCTCCCCTCGTACCCACAATTCTGGACATTTTAGTCTAGATGCTTGTGAAACTTCGCAGTTTGAAATGCATTTACGGGCAGTTGCCGGATTATCCTTGACAAAACCAACACTTAAGTGTAAAGAAGCCGTCATGGTTAATCTATTGGGTTACGAATATTCCCAGAACGACTATCTCGAAAAACGGCAAAAACTTGCCAGTCAGCCGCAAACTTATGTGCATTGGTATGGGAAAAAGCAATCGCGCCCAGGGCGCAAACTCGGTCATGTCACCGTTCTCCTGGATTCTAACTCAGGGAAGAACCCCCAGGCGATCGCACAAACAATAGAAACCCTGTGGTACGGTTAAAGTCTTGATTGTTGATTGTGTAGGGGCGGGTTTTACCGATAATACTATCCAACACAACCGATAACGTGACTAAACCCGCCCCAGCCAAGGACAAATGACATAAACAAATGACAAATCATTCTAATTGGGAAATCCCCTTTAAAACAAAGTCACTTTGAGCTTGAGCCATAATCTGAATCATAGTTTTAAAATCAGCATTTCGTTGGCGATACTTGGTGATTAAATTCTCTGACTGAACTCTAACACCTAACGTTTCTAGATAATCTGCCTCAATGCGTTGAAGTTCCTGTTTATAGCGCTGCTTAAACGATTGCTCAATTTTTGCCTTATCCTGCTCTGGAAGAACGTTGAGGTGGATAACTACAGTACCTCGATGCTTCGTTTCAATCGCTTGAATAGAAACCGGAAAATTATCGTTTTCCTTCTCCAACTCTTGAAAAGCAACCAGAAAAGCCTGCCAATCAATCCCCTGGCGGAAAATCAACTCAACGGTTTCCCGCGTTTTTTGGAAAAGCTTTGTAAACTCACCCGGCTCAAATGTACCACTATGAGGACGGCGTTCTTGCAGTACATATCCTTTACTCTTAGGAGAATATCTGGATTTAAGATAAACATAGTCGCAGATAACTCCAGTTAAGTTGGTTGTACTATCAATATTCCAATCTTCTAAGCAAACTCCTGTAAATATGGCTCTCTCAAAGTTTGTACCTAAGGCTTGAGTTCTAATCAATCGGGCTTCAGATAAATCAGCGCCGCTTAAAAGAGCATTTCTAAAATCTGCGCCTGTAAAATCAGCTTTTCTCAAATTGGCATCGGTCAAGTCGGCTTCAAGCAAATCCGTGCCAAAGAGGTTCGCCCCTTGAATATTAGCCCCTCTCAGGTTAAACCCACTCAGATCCAATAAATTTAGGTTAGCACCCTCCAGCATGGGAGTAACATCAGGATGCTTCTCGCGCCAACTGTTCCAGTGGAATAACCCCAGTTTGACAAGATAGGAATGGGGTTCGCTGTACACCATCTGACCATAACCCCGAACATCATACATAATTTGCGATCGATGACACTCATCAGTTTAGCTTAGAGCGACAGCGCATGATTAGACATGAACAGCAGACTGTTTTATGGCGCACGCCATGCGCCCCTGCAGAAGGTGGCGATACGGGACAGTAGACATCTAGAAATAAATCGTTAAAATAGGGGTACAGGTTCCACTGGAACGTTGGTGACTGCCAATAGTGTTTTTTGATCTTTGTTTGTATGTAAAAGGGAATCGAGAGACCTTGTGGCAGTAGACCGGGCATGAACCCGGAAACTTAAAACGAGTGTCCACGATGCCCACCTGGTTTTCCAGGTCATAAGCTGAGGCAAGACGGCGTTCCGGTAAACCTGCAATAATTCGCAAAAATTTCCTCCTGTCTTAGGTGACTGGGGGATTTTGCGCTTTGGCTTAAGTTGACCGAGAACTAGGGATACAAGCCCTCTGGAGTTATCTAAATTAGGCTCAATACTTGGTAGTTTTCTACGGGTGTTTGGTTTAAGTATTGCCGCAAGGATAGATAATTGTAAGGTGTGTCGCGGAACTAAGAATCCCCGCACTTATAGGGCGGGGAGTGTCAAGCAATTGATCCAGAGTTACCGGAATTTGCGCGATCGCGGATTCATAGCGATCCAGAAAGTCTTGACGGCGGGTAATTTCATAGCCTCGGACAGCGGTTTCAGCTTGCAGGAGATTTGCGTATAAGCGTTCCGTTTCCAGACGCACCCGTTGGGTCTGTTGCAACCGAGTTTCGGCTTGGGCGGTTTGGAATTGCAACCAGCCAAACGTGGCGAGTGAGGTGACTAGACAGGTGACAGGAATTGCCAGGATCAACTGGCGTTTTTGTTGACGGGAAATCCTGATCTGGCGAGATAGTCGAGGTTGGGCGAGGTTGCTATCCATGCTAGGTGCTGCATCCGAAAGCTGATTCCACTCTTATCTAGCATAGAAGTTTTGATTGTGTAGGGGCGGGTTTCACGATTAACCGTTTTTGTTACCCAGATGCAACTAAACCCGCCCTGAGGAGGGGTTTGGTTACTGGGTTTCGATGCGGATCAGTTGTCCGTTGGCTTCATCGGTGAGAATGTACAATAGTCCATCCGGACTTTGGCGCACATCCCGCACCCGTTGACCGATATCGATGGATGTCTCATTTACGACATTGCCGGATTCATTGAGTTCAATATGGCGGACATCCCGTGAAACCAATCCCCCCGCAAATAAATCGCCTTGCCACTGGGGGACGCGATCGCTATCGTAGATAACCAGACCCGATGGTGCGATCGCCGGAGTCCAGACGAGTTTGGGCTCGACCATTCCTGGACGAGACTGCTGATCAGAAATGATTCCCCCAGAATATTCTCGGCTATGGGTGACGAGGGGCCAACCGTAGTTTTCACCCGCTTCCACCAGATTTAATTCATCGCCGCCTCTGGCACCATGTTCCGTAGACCAAATCCGATTGGTTTGGGAATCAAAGGTGAGTCCCTGGATATTGCGATGTCCGTAACTCCAGATGGCTGGATCAGCGTCTGGGGATTCGACGAACGGATTGTCATTGGGTATTGTACCATCGTCGTTGAGCCGGATAATTTTACCTAAATGACTGCGGCGATTCTGTGCCTGTTTACGGATCAAATCACCGTCGAGTTGAAGCGGTGGATTTCCCCCATCACCAATCGCGATTAACAGGGTATCGTCAGGTAACCAAACAATGCGGGAACCGAAGTGCTGTCCCCCCGATTTAAGCTGAGATACCTGGAAAATTACCTCTAAATCGCTGAGGGCGCTACCATCAAATTTGGCACGGGCAACTCGTGTATGATTAGCTTGGCGCGTGCCGTGGGAATAGGTAAGATAAACCCAAGAATTCTCAGAGAAGCGGGGATGAAGCGAGACATCCATTAACCCACCCTGCTTTACCGCAAAGACCTCTGGCACCCCAGCGATTGGTGTGGGATCGAGTACCCCATCGCGCACAATTCGCAGTTGTCCTGATCGCTCCGTAATCAGTATGGCACCATCGGGTAACCATGCCATACCCCAGGGATGATCTAACCCTTGGATGATGGTGGTTTTCTGGACACCTTGAGAAGTGGCGACTGGATCAGCCGACGCTGTTGCATCTGGCGATGAGGTGGAATCCTCCGATTCGGGTGGGGTTTTGGAAACGGTGGCGGTATCGGATGGAGGGGTAAATGCACAACTGGTGAGTGTCACGAGCGCGATCGTACTCCCAGTTCCTTGGATCAGGCGAGCGATGTTGAAGTTCATAATGATAGTCCGTCTGATGTGGTATTTCTGGCGTATTTCCCATAGGATGGCTATATCATTATCTAGAACAGTTTAACTTGAAAGTCTTTGAGTTATAGACCAATAACCAATAAAAAAGAGAGCCACTCAAAGGACTCTCCCAATTATCAGGGTGCATCTATCTATCACACTATATCATTTTTGGTATTAGGGGTGTCACCCCCCTTTCTAAAATTTTTTGAGGTTTAGGGAAGCTGGGGGAGCAATGTAGAGACGTGCCATGGCACGTCTGGAAGCTGGGGAAGCAAAGGACGAATGACAAAGGACGAATGACAAATATCCCCTTCCCCCCTAGAATTATACGAATCAGGAGTTCCCTAATTTTATAATCATCGAAGACCTATGACTCATCGCCCTATTATCCTCGGTATTGTCGGTGATAGCGCTGCTGGCAAAACCACGCTGACACGAGGCATTGCTCAAATCTTGGGTGAAGATGAAGTCACTGTCATCTGTACCGATGATTACCACCGCTATGATCGTCAGCAACGGGCGCAAAAAGCGATTTCAGCCCTCCATCCTGACTGTAACTATCTAGATATCATGCAGCAGCATCTGGGTTTGCTGCGAACGGGACAATCAATTCTCAAACCTATCTATAACCACGACACTGGCACCTTTGAACCTCCGGAGTATATTCAACCCCACCGATTTGTGATTGTTGAAGGATTACTCGGCTATTCTACTCGTTTGGCGCGTGAGTGCTTTGATGTCAAGGTATTTTTAGCACCACCAGAATCGCTGCGGAGTGAGTGGAAAGTTAAGCGAGATACCCGCAAGCGAGGGTATACGGATGAACAGGTACTCGAACAGTTGAGAAAACGGGAACCAGATTCGGAGGAATTTATCCGCCCCCAGCGTAAATGGTCAGATATTGTGGTTAGCTTCTATCCCCCTGACGAATTATCTGACGAACCAAGTGATTTAATGTTAAATGTGCGGTTAGTCCTGAGACCGACGATTCCCCATCCAGATTTTACTAGACTCCTGAGTCCCAGCAAATCCCATCTGAGTACAGCCATTCGCCTCGAATTAGACCGAGATATGGGTAAACCTGTCGATGTTCTGGAAATTGATGGTCATGCGACGGAGGAACAGGTACGGGAATTAGAGCGGATTTTATGTAGCGAAATTCCTTACTTGGGTAAATACTGCACATTAGAAGGTGATCCCAATATTGGTAAGGTGACGGGAACTACAGGGGAAACACTCCAGAGTTATCCCTTAGCGTTAACTCAATTGTTGATTACCTATCATATGCTGAAAGCGGCTCATATTTATCAATCCAGTGAACCCGCGTTAACCTGAAATTTCCCCCAGGCAAAAACTAAACTTTCCCAAGGGAGACTAAACTAAAGAGAAGTCGCGATCGCTTGCGTGCGCGAAGCGCGTATCGCTCTTTGTCCCCTCGATGGGGTAATGGTTTTGCGAGTCATTGGGGGTCTGGAATTTGGCTGAATGATCAAAGCGGCTGAATCCCTTATCGGATAAGGGTTTGCCCTGTTCCTGCTTTCATAAGCGTCTCGCAAAATCTGGAAGGCTTGCTGGATAAGGCTTTGAGAGAATGTTGGATTGTTGTTTTTTGGTGGATATGCTGTATAATTGGATGTCGGAGGCGGTTGACTCGCAAGTCGTGGTTAGACTGTCCTCTGGGAGCTGGTTCTGAGGATCGGCGTTCCAAAGACACTAAATCTCCAAAGGAGATGGAAATTCAACTTTTTGGTATTGATTATTCCCAAGGGGATTTTACCTGAAAGTTGTTCTGATACCAAGTTGCAGTCTAAGGTAGAATCTGTCATGCTGAGTGGAGTCCGGAGCGAAGCGGAGGAACGAAACGAAGCATCTGTCCAGATTCTTCGCTTCGCTCAGAATGACATGATAGAACGCAACTTGGTATGAGGGTCAATCCCTTGTCAGGTAAGCTTTTTTCTTCCCTATTCCCCATTCCCTATTCCCTATTCACGCTTCGCGTAGCGCTATACCTGTAGTCAAATACACTACAGCCCCATTGATTTAATCAAGGAGTAGACTGTTACTACCGCATCTTGACCGATGACAGACTTCTCATCAATTCTCCAAGACTTCGTTCCCGCCATTGTGCCGAAGCTGCGAACCGGGTTGCAATTCCATCGCACTCTCGCCAAAGGGGGAACTAAACCCGATGGTACGCCATTCATCAATCAGCGTACTGGGGAACCTTATCTGATTACCACCCAGCTAACCCATGTCTTAGTCGGGTTGACTGCCTTATCCCGACTTCTCACCTATCTACACCAGCGTCATCTCCTCTCACCACCCGTCACTGACTCCCAGTTTCGCCGGGTTTGTGCGCTATTTAGTTTACATGATTTGCACAAAGATGAGCAGATAGCGCGGGAAGTGAGTCGTGCTGATACCTCGATTCAACCCGCACAAATGCTGGAAATTGCCAATCGGGTGGGGTTAACCGATTGGTTGGGTGCCGATGATTTGAATGGCTATGAATATCGTGAAGCCATGGTGCATTTGTTTGAGTGATGCGACTCATGGCGATAGGAAGCATTGTCGGGGAGAGATTGATTATGAGCGACTGTATGAATTAGTCCGGTTGGCGGATACTATGGCATCGGTTCAAAGTCTGGAGGAAGGAACGAGAGGTTTAAAGAATCGCTTGAAAGACTTGGCGCGGCGGTTAAAACATCTCCAGTTTTATTACCACAAAATTACCGATTATCGCGGCTTGACAACAAATCTTTACCATCAGGCGATCGCACAAACCCTACAAACTCAATATAATCTCTATCCGCTCTTATTTTTTGCCAATGGAACCCTCTATTTGAGTGAAGGTGAACTTCAGGACTTTAATCGAGATGAGTTTATCAATTCCGTTGTTCAATCCTTTAACAATTCCTTGCAACAGTTAGGCGAAAAACCGGGAAATCAACCGGAGTATAATCGCAAAACCCAGCGATTTGAGAACTATGTTTTTACCTTTTGGACAGCCGCCCAGCTACTAGAGTTTCTTAAAGCTAATTCTCAGGAGAAAGTTAAACCGGGTTGGTTTCAGGAGTACCTGCAAAAACGGTTTAATTCCTACTTTAAAGACGCCTTTGGGGATCAAGAGAAATTTCAGGAACTCTTTCACCTTGATCCAACGCGCGATCGCGACCCGAATTTTGCTGAAAAATGGGCGGCGGTGAACCGTTATTTGGGCGGTGTTTTGAACCTATTGCGGGATGTTTATTTATCCCCGGATGAGAGTTGGGCAAAGGTGATTCCCTGGCTGTGTCAGCCGTTACACCTTTCTCCCTGTTTACAAACCAGTTTAACCGAATCTGCCTTTATTTTCAATCGGGCGGGAACACCGGAATTTAGCCAGATTATGGCATATCATTACCTAGAACAATTTAACCTGAATGGAGATTCAGTTTTAGTTACGCCCGTGGAGATAATTCTGGATACCCTCAACCAACAATTATCCCCTTCGATTATTACCCTAGATAGTCCCACCAAGCGGTTAAATTATGTGGAAGATGAATTAGCATTACAAGAGGATACACTTAAGTTTATTGAACAATCCTTAATTCTATCATGGTCTATAGACTCAGACAAGTTAATTGATGATCCCTTACCCATCGTCACCGCCAAGAAAAAGACAGGTTCACCTAAAGGGATTTGTAGCCTGTGCAATCGAGTTATTCCCAAAGGGATGAAAGCCGCGACGATTAAAAAAGATATTTTAGAGGATTCTCTCAAAGAATTTTCCAATCGCTTAACCCCCAAACGGAATGTCACCTCTAGACTCTGGTGTCCCCAATGTTATTTAGAATGGACAGTCAGGAAACTAGCGGGATTAGGGTATGCGCCAGGGGCGGATACTAATAAGTCAGAACGGCTGTATTTTTTCATTCTCCCCAATCCCTTATTAACGCCAGAACTATTAGACGTACTGGCGGATAAACATGGGAAACGGAATGCAGGCGATCGGATTATTAGTTTTGGTATATTTGATGATGAGGATGGCGATAATCTGGATTTAGATAGTGAGGATGACACCAATAATTCAGCCAAACTCCCCAGCAACTTTCTCCTAGTTACTTTAGAAGCCTCAGCTTATAAGAGTGGGGAATCGATTAAAGCCACCGAACTCTGGATGCGGGGACTTTTGACCGCCTTAGTGTTACAAGATTTATTCGGAATGCAAGAGAGTACCATTGCTCAACGGTTAACCGAAGTCAATCGAAATGAACTAGCGGGGGCGCGATTTTTTGCCGATTATCATCGCCATGAAACTCATAATGTTCCTGACGTATTCCGACAAGCCTGTTGTCTTTTACTAGAATCCTTTGAAACTGTGGAGGTAAATATAAAGAGAATGAGCCTAAAAAACTTAGCTGAAACCATTGCTAGTCAATCCCTGGACTTATTTTTACCAAAAACCCCAAACGATGGCAAAGGTAAGGCAAATCGTTATGAAACGATTTATCGAACCGCAATTGCTGAACTCAAAAAAGTCTCGCGTCAGCCGGACTTAGAAACGGAAGAACTGATTGGACATATTGCGGGAACCTTAATTAAACGATTAGAGCGACTCGATACCGGAATTTCCTTCCCCTTTGTATTTAAAGATGAGGACAAAAATAAACGGGCGCGTCAGTTTGCCCAAACCATTGTCGTGGACTTATTTGAACAACGGTGTCACCGCAGTTTTTCCCGTTTGAGTCGCTATGAAAATGACTTAGCGAATGGTGTATTTTTCTATGTGAGTGAGCAAATCTCGGCAAAGTGGGCGCAATGGAATCAACAGAAACAACAACGGAAGGTTAAATCAGATGTAGGGGCGACCCGCTGAATTCAATGAACAATGGAAACCATTCAATAAACTCGGGTCGCCCGGAAAATGGGGCAATCCTTAATAATGTTTCGACTGAACAAAATAAAGGATAGCAACCTATATAAATCAAGGGCGCAAGGATAGTGCCTCTACCACTCCGACATAAAATAAAATTATTCATTCGTGAGGACAATTACCCATGACTGTAACCAGCTTAGACAACTATTCCCGCTATTTTCATCAATCCATCCCCAACTTCCGCCAAAACAAATACATCCAGATATTAGTTCTGAGAGAAACCAAATCCTACGCCATCTTCACCACCGAAGGCGACGCCCTGGATACTGAACAATTACAAGCCGGTTATCTGGGTGAAAATGCTAAAACCACGGTTGACCGCGTGGTTATGTTTAAACGTAAACAAATTGCCCCAGAACGGCGTACTGGCAAAGCCCTATTACGACAATTTGGCTTAGTCGGGGATAGTGAAAAATCTAAACAGCCCAAACCCTGTTACTTAATGGAAGGAATGTGTGGCGAATGTCCCGATTGTGTCTTGTATGGATTTGCCGCCGTTCAAGGCGAAGGTTCACAAAAATCACGTCTACTTACTGATTCTGCCTTTACCTTAAGAGGGTATCCTCAACTCCAGAAACAGATTAAACTGAATGCGATTCAAGATAAAACCCAAGGCGGTGTTGCGGGTTCAGCCTTTGCGGAACGGGATACCTTAATTCCCCAGGTATTTCTCCCTTGTGTAGAAACCTTAGTTGATGTAACAACGGATGAATTGGTGTATGTTTTAGGCAATATTCTCCAGACAACCCGCTATGGGGCAGAAGCGAATCGGGAGGGGTATATTCGCAATCATATTCTGGGCATCAGTTTCGGGAATGTGGAAAAGTTATCTAATTTAGACTTAACCCAGCGACTCTATGATAAGTTAGCGCCTCAAGGACAGATTACCGATTCCCTAAATCTGTCTGATTTTATCACTTCCCAGGGAACAGAAGGGGCAATTCTGGATGTCTTTGCCGAGGTTTTGGCAGAGATACCTGGACATAGTGTTGCCATGTCAGGGGCGGAACTTAAGAGTTTGCTGAATCAGGTGTATTCGATTTATAATCAACTAGATTCTTGTCAAGAGTTTTTTACCCGTTTAGATACAGCGGCGAGAACATACTCAGGAGGGCGGAGTTAGGTGGAAGTTTATCGCTATCGCCTCCAATTTGAGGATTATCTCTTCTACGCGACAACGGAACGGGGTAAAGTCTTTGAGACGGGATGGTTTATCCATAATTATGCCTTAACTTATGCCTTAGGATTAGCGGTTTCCGAGTATCGCCACTCGTCGCAAAAACCCCTGTATCGGGAACAATTATCCCCCGTGAATCAAGCGGGACTTTATTTCACACCCGCCACGGTTTTACCCGTTACCCGATATCGGATTACCCAGTTTAATACGATGGGTGAAACCTTTTGTTTAGGGCGATAAAAGTCATCAGGTTATCCTACCTGGGGATATGCCAAACTCTTTCGCCCCCGGCGTCAGGGAGGAGTTATCGATAATCAGGGGAGGGCAATTTCCCAGGATAATGCGACAGGCTATTTAATTTGTCGGGATAGTTTAAGCCAGGGGGTGAACTATTTGCGGGATACCTATAAAAATGAGCAACTGAACCTCTTTCCCACCCAGTATCTGCGACTGGGGAAATTCACCGCCAAAGTCAAAATGAGCCTCACCTTAGCCCAATCCGTAACCATCGTACAGCAAGCGCGATCGCTCACTGGACTTTTGAACTGGGCGGATTTACCCAGCAAACCCCAACGCTTTGATTTAATCGCCTCCGCCTTACCCACACGACTAATAGAAGCGGCGCATTTTACCCCGGCTTGTGCATTAATCCAAGCCGAGTTTAGTCAGGAACCCACCCGCGTCTATTTACCAACCGATATGGCGTATTTAAGTGGGTGGACATAATTAACGTGAACAGTGGAGTTCGTCATTTGTCATTTGTCATTTGTCATTTGTCATTCGTCATTTGTCCTTTGTAAGGGTTTTATGCTAGAACTTAACCTCTCTCCTATCTATTACCGCACCGGATTAAACTCACCGGTTCCCTTTCCCGGATTACCCGCCAACGCCTCTGCTTACGCCCATCAACTACAAACCTACTGCGCCGTTACCCGCACCCGAAATTACGCCCAAGTTTCAACCTGGTGTCAAACCTGTGAACTCGCCCAAACCTGTCCCGTCGCCCAACTCGCACCCCTCCCCCAACATGGCACCCTTTGTATCACGAACTCCGCCGTAACTGGGGGTGGGAAAACCCTCGCCGCCTACGCTTATGGCGTACAACATTGTTTAACCGGAGATAAAGTTCTCGGTGTCTATCCCACCAATGAATTATTACATGACCAAAAACGGGCAATTTGTCAACTCTTCCAAACCATTCATAGACGCCCGCCGACAGAGGGAATTGATGGAGAACTCCTGGTAGTTGATGGCGAGTTTCTGCGTCAAGAAAAAGATGCGGGAGAACAGAACATCAAACTCATCGAATATATCCTCAAACGCGCCAAACTTGTCCTCACTAATCCCGATATCCTCTATCTCTTGTGCCATCATCTCTATGCCAGCAGTCGGGAACTCACCGGACGCACGATTACAGCCTTTTCAATTTTGATGCGGGATTTTCGCACGATTATTTTTGATTAATTTCATCTCTATAACAGCAAACAGCAAGCCGCTGTCCTCTGGCTGGTGGGATTATCCGCCCAGTTATTCTCCACCGTAGAAACCCCTCACCCCCATTCCTTTATTTTTTCCTCCGCTACTCCCCTAGATGAACCAGAATTCGCCGAAAAATTGGCAGCATTGAACGCCTTGGGAGTATCAACCGTCACGATTCACCAACCCGGTGAATCCCACGGACGTCCCGTCATGGAAGCCGTAAAACTCCGCCTAGAATCAGCCAATTTACGGGCGTGGCAAGGCGAAGAAAAAGCCATCGAATTTCTGCCAGAACTGCAACCCTTACTCCACCAAAATCCCCACCATCGCTGTCTCTATGTCATGGATGCAGTGGCAGCGGCGCGGCGATTAAAACAGGAGTTAACTCAGTTATTTAATCCGGATGACGTAGGCGAGGCACATGGCTTTGTACGCCCAGAGGAAAAGCGTCAAGCCTTACGAAAACGGCATACCACAGGAACCAGTGGAATAGAAGTCGGCATTGATTTTACCGATTATTTCAAAGACATCCTCCTGTTTGAAGTCCGCACCAGCGCCCAATTTTTACAACGGTTAGGGCGGATTGGGCGCAATGGGCGAGAGGGAGGAGAAAATATCGCGATCGCAATCATTCCCCCAGAGGTTTTAAACTGTTTACTGGAGTACCCTCAGCTTCCTCAACCCTTTAACCGTACCCACCTGCCCAGGTTAATTGAGTATGGGTTTCGCTATTTTAAGCCCGAAGGGTTTGTCGGGTATGGGGAACATCTCAACATCACTCTCACCCCTCCACCCCCAAATAAATCGCCACCATTTCCTGAGCAATCTCACCAAACTCCTTTACCAACCAACCCGGTTCAACAACTTCCACAAACGGAAGATATCCCAACAGACGCCGTTTAGCCCAAAAACAATTCGTCGTCTGGGCGCGAATCAACACAGCATCCGGATAGCGATCGCACGGATTCGGAATCGGCTCATCTTCCTGGTAAAATCGTTTAGAGTAGCCTTTAGCAATTCGCCATTATTAGGGGATGAGATGAAGAAGCGGTTGATTAAGGCTTACGAAGAACGCAAGTTAACCAAGTTCAAGCATCCGGTGTTTGAGATGAAGGTTGATTATCGCCGAGCGTTGATTTTACAGGCGCGGTTATTAGCGAAACATCTGATGGGTTAATTGGAGGCGTATTTACCTTTAAAGATTCGGTGATTTTATCCCTAGGGGGAAATGTACAGCCGTGTGGGTTTACCCCCCTTTGTGTAGAGACGTTGCATGCAACGTCTCTACAACCCTTTGCCTGTTCCCTAATGATTTTAATCATGCCAGAGGAAAATTTTTACGTCATCAGTTACGACATTTCCGAAAACAAGCGCCGCACCAAAATCCATAAGTGTTTAAAGTCTTATGGCGAATGGAAACAGTTTTCGGTGTTTGAATGTCGCTTAACGGCTACTCAATATCAAAAGCTGCGTCATCGCTTGGATAAATTGATTAAACCGAAAGAAGATAGTATTTTGTTTTACCGATTGGGACAATGTTGTCAGCGTCATGTTGAGCGGATTGGCTGTGCCGCACCCCGTCAGGATGATGTATTTTTGGTTTAAGGGTTAGCTTTTTGTCTTGGCGATTGAAATCGCAGCTAGACAAACAAAGTCCGCCTGCGCGGACTGCACTATTAGCACGAATATCACGCTCCTAAAGTCAGTGCGATTCTTATTAGCATTTGTTTCCTGGGCGACCCGAACCAATTGAGTGGAATGGTGTTGTTAATTTAGTAGGACTTACGCTTTCTTTACGGCACAGGCACTACCTGTAGGGGCACGGCAATGCCCATTGGTGTCAACTTAAGGGGAAATTTCCCCTTGAAATTACTCTCGGATTATCTCACCGCAAGACTTTCGCAGATTTTAAGCTAGTCTACCTACTGGAGTTAAGAGTAACAGCACT
>NZ_JAVKBY010000049.1:0-19236 GCF_040222985.1 Coleofasciculus sp. F4-SAH-05 | reverse complement strand
GATGGTGGGTTACGGCACGAATCAAAATTCATTGGTTTATCGCTAAAATTATACCCGTGCCTAACCCACCCTACTGGCGTGGTATACCTAATTTAGTGGATTAGCGTTGTCGGGTAATTATCCCCGTTGTGACTCTATTCCGGAAAAAGTCCACTTGTTTTTGGGTCAGTTTTCGGACGATATGACACAAATACCGATTCCCTACAAAAACTTATTCCAAGCCTTAAGTATAGGTGATATTTTATTGCTCAACGATGCCCGAATTCAACTCGAAGTTATCGCAATTCAGGATAAGAGGGCGACGGCTAAAGTTTTAACCAATGGCGGGTTAAGTGCCTACAAAGGAATTAATCGGGTGAATCATCCTATCCCTTTTAGACAATTAAACTCCCATGATCAGGGGGCGGTTGAGTTGGGGTTGACGTATCCCTTTGTGCAATTTGCTTGTTCCTTTGTCTTAGACGGTAAAGAGGTTTCACCGATTCGCCAGCAGATTCGCGATCGCTATTTAATTGCCAAAATCGAACGCCCTGAAGCCATGCACTATCTTAGCCACCTGGATCAAGGGTTTGATGAATTGTGGTTCTGTCGCGGAGATTTAGGGGCGCAGGTAGGATTAAAATCACTTGGACAATTACAAGCCAATTTTATTTCTCAGTTTTCTCAATTATCCAGCCCCAAGTTTCTCGCGGGTCAAGTCTTAGAATATATGACCCATTTTCCCCAACCTACTCGCAGTGAAGTTGTGCATTTATACGATATCCAACAAGCCGGATTTGATGGAATTGTCCTTTCTGATGAAACCGCCATTGGACAATATCCTGCACAAGTTGCCGAGTTTTTAGTGCAACTTTATGATCCATCATAAACTACAAGACTTCTTGCAGCAGACCCTAAATGAATGTCACTGACTGGTATGCTGGTGGGCAATGCCCACCCTACGGTATATCAAGAATTTCGGTGATCAAAAAATGCAAATTTTCAGTGCCATTAGACCCTAGATACTAAGCAGCAGCAGGTTCTTCATAGGGGATAAATAGTTTTAAACAACCGCTAATTCTGTCATAGTGGTCATCAACTGTTTCTATTGAGTAATTAATTAAATAAAGCGATTGTAACCGACTAAATACTGTCTGTTTATCGCATCCGATGCTGACAGCGTTTGAGGTAATATTGCGCCACCTTATCCCCTGGATTAACCTGCAAACATTCACTCAACCCTTGAGCCGCATCTGACAGGCGATCGCGATAATATAACAGTAGCCCATGCTCAAACACCGTTTTTGTCGCCAGCTTTGCCTTTCGCACCTCCGGCGGATCAGCATCAAAGACTTCATAAACGGTTACTTTTTTGGCTTTCCCTTTCACATTCACCTTATCGACAAGGCGAATCCCATAATCACCGGAATTCGACAACTTCAAGAATGTATGGTGCGAGATTAATAGCCGTACTTGATAAATTTTAGTTAACTCTTCCAGGCGGGCGGCTAAATTCACCGCATCACTAATCACCGTGCTATCCATGCGGAAAAATCCGCCCACGGTTCCCAGCATTAATTCCCCGGTATTAATCCCAATCCCAATCTCAATGGGTGCATAGTTATAATTCGCCCGATGTTGGTTATATAAAGCCAGCCGCTCAAACATGGCAATTCCCGCCTGCACCGCTTCATCCGCATTGCCACTAAACAGCGCCATAATTTCATCACCAATATATTTATCGACAAAGCCATTATGTTCCCGAATGGCAGGTTCCATGCGACTTAAGAAGGCATTGATAAAGTTAAAATTTTCACGGGGATTCATCTGTTCCGACAGTGCTGTAAAGTTGCGAATATCGGCAAAGAGAACCGACATTTCCTGTTGAACGTGATCCCCCAGTTGCACATCCACAATACTTTTTTTCTGCAAAAACTGGAGAAATTGACCCGGAACAAACCGTTCGTAGGCTTGATTGAGTTGAAATAACTCACGAGTAAAAGCTTCTCGTTCCGCTTCCGCTTTTTTGCGATCGCGGATATCTTGAAAAGCAACCATCCCATAAGCCACCTTACCCTGTTCCTCATAGATAGGAGTTCCCCACACCTCAATCGGGATAACCTGATCCCCTCGGTGAATTTCCACATCATCAATGGTGGACGTTTTTCCCTGCAACGCCAGAAAAATAGGCATTTGCTGGCTGGGATAGAGTTGATCTGTTCCCGCACGATAGGCGTGATACACCTCGGCTAATTCTTTAACGGTAACAGCGTCCACAATGCCTTGACCTAAAATCTGTTGAGCCGCTTCATTGGCATAATAGGGTTGGCCCCTGGCATCGAGGATAAAAATTCCCACGGGTACGGCGTCTAAAAATTGCATCAATCTCCGCTCACTTTCACGCACCGCTGCGTAAAGTTGGGCATTTTCTTTGGCAATTGTGGATAAACGCAGATGAGTTTTAATCCTGACCAAAAGTTTATGTTTGGCAATCGGTTTCGTCAAATAATCATTCACGCCCACACTAAAGCCTGCCACCAAGTCATTTACTTGCTCGTTTGCCGTCAACATCAATACAGGCAGTTCAGTTGGAGGATAGAATTCACGTAGTTTTTTACAAACATCATACCCCGTCATGCGGGGCATTATTGCATCGAGTAAAACTAGGTCAGCCTGAAAACCATTGTTAATGATGTCTAAAGCTTCCCTACCATTGGCGGCTTGGGCAAGTTGATAATTTTCTAAGGATAAATAGTTGACAAGTATCTGACGATTCACTGTATCATCATCGACGATTAAAATTTTTGACGGGTTGATTAAGAGTTCGTTATCCTGGAGATTGGGGTGTTGTTTTAGCGTTAAATAGGGTTGGTCAAGTGTCAACAAAAGGGGACAAAAATTACCGACAATATGAGATTGAATTACAGAGGAATTGGCACTGTAAACGGTCTTAGATATTGCCACAATTGACTCAACCGGATCTGGCTTAAAGTCTGAAATTTCTCCGTAAAAAATTGGCAACGTAAACGTAAACTGAGAGCCGACGCCTAACGTTGATTGCACCTCAATGGTTCCCCCATGCAACTCCACTAACTTTTTCGTCAGGGCTAATCCTAAACCTGCACCGCCATACTGATGCCCTAGGGAACCCTCCCCTTGTTCAAAGGATTCAAAAATACGGTGTACTTGAGACTTGGGGATACCAATTCCTGTGTCAGATACAGTAATGGCTAGCATTTTGATTGTTGACCCTTCACTGGGTTCGAGGGCATCGTTTTGATCCTCCACTTCGCTGATAGGGAAACGGGTTGGTAGAGGCGGGTTGAGAAAATTAGCGCCATCGGTTGACGATAACGTTGATTCCAAACCCACGCTGACTACTCCTTCGCTTCGCTCAAGCACATGGTTTTGAGTTAACTCCTTCAACTCTCCCTTGCCCCACTGCACCTCGACACCTCTGCCCTCTAACTTCTGCCTTGAGTTTACCAATTGAGCCGAAATTTTGACCGTTCCTCTATCGGTAAACTTAATCGCATTGTCCACTAAGTTTTGCAAAATCTGCTGCACCCGATTTTCATCCGCATAAGCGATAGGTAAGTCCGGAGAAATGGCATTAATCAGTTGTAACTCTTGATCACCAATCAGTTGATAACTGAGTCGGAGAACCACCTCCGCTATTTCTCGTACCCCCACGGGCTGTTGCTGGAGTTGAATGTCTTGGTTTCTGAGTTTGGCAAAATCGAGAATGTCGTTGACTAAGTTGGATAAGCGCCGCCCTGTGGCGATAATTGTACCTAAATTGATCCGGGTTTGTAAGGGTAACTCTCCGGTAGCACCATCGATTAACGATTCAGCAATGCCGACAATGCCATGGAGAGGAGTACGAAGTTGGTGGGAGGTATTAGCTAGAAATTCATCTTTGAGCTTGTTTAGGCGCTGCCAAGCGGCATTTTGATGGTCTTTGAATTCCAGTTCTTGGGTAAAACGCATCCGTTCTGCTTCCGCTTTTTTGCGATCTGTGATATCGTTAAAAACGGCAATGGCATAAATAATTTCACCCTGTTCATCAAGGATAGGTTTGCTCCAGGTCTCAATCGGAATAATCTGGTCGTCTTGGTGAATTTCAATATTATGGACAATAGATCGTTGTCCCTGTAAGGCTCGAATAAGGGGTAACTCTTCGGTCGGATAAAATTGATCGGTTCCGGCGATATACCAGTGATGAACGGCACAAAAATTATCCGCGATCGCGTCTGGGATGAACGCCCCTCCCATAAACCATTGTGCCTTATCGTTGGTATAATGAAATTGCCCCTGAGCATCAACCACAACGATACCAACGGGTACGGTTTCTAAAATTTGAGCTAACTGTTTCTGACTTTTTGCCAATGCCTCATTTAAGCGGTTCATCTGATGATTCTGGTCTTTGAGAGTGGCAAAGGATTGGTTTAATTGAGCCGCCATTTGATTAAAGGCGGCGCTAAGACTACCCAGTTCAGCGTTGCGAGGAACCTCAATTTTTTGCTCCCATTCCCCATTAGCAATAGCATTGGCGGCTTGATTTAAGCGCTGGATGGGTTGAATAATCCAGTGGGCGGTACTCATACCCACTCCTGTGGCGATGATTAATGCAACCAGACAGAGTAGGATTGTCGCTCGTGTATTATCATGAATGTGATCCAAGAAGTCAGCTTCAGGGAGAACCACGACAATTAACCAGTCTAATCCGTGGCTATCTTGTAAGGGCATAACTTGTAAAAATTGGCGCTGTCCTTGACGCTTAAAGTCCAGGCGCTGGGACGCTTGAATCGCATTGAACTCGCCAAACTGTTGGGTTAAATAGTTGGCGCTGGCTTGAATTAAGGGGTCACGACTTTGGGTGGCTTTTAACCGAGTAATTTGAGTTTGGTTATGTTGAAAGGGTGGTTCTGGAGTGGATGTGGCGACTAATAATCCAGAACGTTCCATAATAAACAGGCGTCCCGATTTACCGATTTTTAGCGTTTGCAGGAAATCGCTAATCGTGGAGAGACGTAGGGTTGTGTTTAAGACACCCTGAACCTGCTGATTGCTGTCGTAGACGGGTTGAATGGCGCTGATTAGCAAGGTGCGATCGCCTTCGCCAAAAAGGGGGAAAATATCACTCCAGGTGGGTTTACCCGCTTGCAAGGCGGCTTTATACCAGGGGCGCAGTCGGGGGTCGTAGTTTTTGCTACTCTCTAAAAGGGTCTTGCGATCGCCTTCACTGTGGGTGCTATAAGTATAGAAGTCAAAATCGGTCGCGGGATTCGCTTGGACAATCACCAATTGCTCCCGATTTCGCCGTCCAGCCGCAATTAGTTCTCGCTGTTCATTCGCCACACCAATATAACTCACCGAATCAAATTGTTGCACTTGTCGCCACAAATGCTGTTCCCACGGTTGTAAGTTATCTAGGGTCAAGCTTCCTAACCGAATCACATCTTGATTACTCTGATTAATCTGATGGGGAATGGCTAAATAGCGTTCCAACCGTTCCTCTACATGAAGCGTAATTTCATCTTGTAATTGAGTGGCTACTTCAGTCACCGCCTGTTTTCCGTGGCGAAACGATAACCAGCCAATTACACCGACTGTGGCAAAAATTTGCACCATAAATGGGACTACCAATACCGTTCGTAGAGGCACATTTATTAAACCTTTGTCAATTAGGCGCTTGATAGATCGCATTGACATGAGAGTCGCTTAGAGATCGCTAAAGGTAAGGAAATAAATCCGACATTTTTAAGCAGAATTCAGTCCTTTTTTTTATGGAGTTAAACCCAAATTAGCGATGCACCCAATAGATTCAATCGATAAATGATTGAAATAGTTTTAGGGAAAAACTTACAAAAGGTTTTTTTATGGAATTAGTATGGTTTAGCTAAACCTTCACCGCGAATGTTTCCCACCTGTTGCATTTACCGGAAAGGTTTACAGCTCATACACTTTCGACTTTTGTACAGAGTCTAATCACCTCTGTACGTTCGAGATAGCAGTACTAGACAGAACTAAAGATTCCAGTCCTTTAGCTCTCTCGCTCACAGCCATCATTATGTTATACTAGCGTATTACTTGTATTACGGCACTTTTATAATATTCCAATTCGCTGATATCAGCAACGTCATAACGGTAGAGTGTCGGCTCAACTCGATCAGAAGGGGAGCTGGGGGAGCAGAGGGAGCTGGGGGAGCAGAGGGAGCTGGGGGAGCAAATGACGAATGACAAATGACAAATGACAAATGACGAATGACAAATGACGAATGACAAATGACAAATGACAAATGACAAATGACGAATGACAAATGACAAATGACGAATGACAAATGACAAATGACAAATTATTGCTGTTGACAACGATTGAGATAGATTTTAGCCACTTGATCTTGAGAATTGACCCGCAGCACTTCAGCAAAGCGTGTTTTTGCCTCAGCAAACGCCTTCAGGTTATAAAATGACCAAGCTTCAGTAAAAGTTTGTAACGTAGCTAATTTAGCCGCTTTAATCTCAGGTAAATCGGCATCAAACACTTCATAAACAGTGACTAATTCCGATTTCCCCTTCACCTTCACTTTATCAATTAGGCGAATCGCATAATTCCCCGGATTCGATAAACAGGAAAAAGTATGATGAGAAATTAATAAGGAGACTTGATAATATTTGGTTAACCCTTCAATGCGAGAGGCTAAATTCACCGCATCACTAATCACCGTGCTATCCATGCGCGAGACGCCACCAATGGTTCCCAGCATTAACCCTCCCGTATTAATCCCAATCCCAATCCGGATAGGAGGATAGCCAGAATTCTGTCGATGTTGATTATAGATCCTCAGTTGGTGTAGCATAGCAATTCCCGCCTTAACTGCATCATCAGCCTGACCACTAAACAATGCCATAATGGCATCACCGATATATTTATCAATAAAGCCATTATGGTCAGTAATCGCTGGCTCCATGCGCGACAAATAAGCATTAATAAACTTAAAATTGTCCTCCGGCGTCAGCGTTTCTGATAGGGTGGTGAAGGAGCGAATATCCGAAAATAGGATCGACATTTTCTGTTGGACATTATCACCCAACTGGACATCGACAATACTATCCTTATTCAAAAAATGGAGAAACTGACGCGGAACAAACCGTTCATACGCCTGATTAAGTTCTGCCAAACTGCTATAGAAACGGGCATTTTCAATCGAGGTAGCAGCTTGCGCGGATAGGAGACGCAACAGTTCCAATCGGCTAGCCGTAAATGCTCCCGTCGTCAAATTATTTTCTAAATAGACAATGCCGCTGAGTTTTCCTTGATTAATCAACGGCGCACAGAGAATTGACTTCGGTTGATAAGTTTGAATATAGGAATCTTGCCTAAATTGTTCCTCATTTAGGGCATCATTTAACACCACAATATCTTGAGTTCGCGCTACATAATTAATGATGGCGACGGATAGCACTTGCGTCTCTTCCAAGTCAGTCGATTGCAAGACCTGAATTTGATTGCACTCTGCACAAGGTTGGGTCAGCGTATTCACCTGTCCCTCGGCTTCAATTCGTAGTTTTCCTTTCGTCTCTAAAATCAGAAACCCTTTTTGCGCTCCCGCATTTTCAATCAAAATCTTCATCAACGCCGCCAGTAATTTATCCAAGACAATCTCACCAGAAATCGCTTGCGCCGCTTTCATAACGCTATTTAAGTCAAGATACTCTGACGAATTTTTGCCATTTTGGGTGGTTGTAGTCAGGGTTGCAGGTTTTTGTAATAGTCCCCCAGACTCATTGTTATTCACATGAGTTAAAAGCCATTGGGGATAGGTGGCTTTTAACTGTTTAACTTTCGCCATTGCTCCCCATCGGGTATAAACGTAATAAGCTTTTTGTAAATAGGCTTGGGCAATTTCTTCTCGACCTAATTGTTGATAGAACTTGCTGGCTCGTTCATACGCTAGGGCTTCGTCTTGAAGATAACCCTGTTTTTTAGCACCTTGAATGGCACGATCATAATACTCCATCGCTTGCAGAATTTTGCCCCGTAATCCCGCCCGTTCCGCCTCCACTAAGTCATATTTATGCTGAAAGTTACAAGGAGCATAGTCTGCCCATGTTTGCATTATTTTTTGTTGTCTGGCTATTTTGTTGAGATAGCGTCTGCGTTTACGGGGACTGGCTGAATGGCACAGAGACAACAGGACTAAAGAGGAATAAAAATTGGTTAAAACACTATTTAATAAGCCATTCACACTTCCCTGATACTCATCAGCCAGCCCAACCAGCCTTTCCGCTTCTGGTTCATCGCCAAATAAGTAAGCCAGAAATAACTTCGCCCAATAAACAGACAAAATTGAAATCTGATTCTTTGCTGCTAATAAATCAGGAAGAAGGCGATCAAAAACTGTCCAGTCTAACGTCGGATAATGGTCAGCCTCAATTAAGCATAAGGATAAATTCCGCCAAATTGTGATATACCCAATCTGATAATCTTGTTTAAACTGCCGATTTAGTTCCAGATGTTGAGCTTGTTTGGATTCAACCTCAGTTAAGGAGAGTCCGACGAAAAATGAATAAGTACAATAGTTTACCGTACAGTGACAAGCATATTCAATATCACCATTTTCAATTGCCGTTTGAATCGTATCGAGTAATGGATTTAAGGTGTTTATAGCTGGCTCTTTCCAAGGTCGGACAAAGGCATTAAATTGCTGATAGACTTTGGCTTGTACGTCTTTGGCAGGAAAAAGGTCTAATAATTTCAACGCTAACTGACCAAAGCAATAGCCTTGATCAATGGTTTCTTGTTGACCACATAACAGCAAACTATAAACGCTATAGGCGTAAGCGGTGAGGGAGGAATTTCCATGGCGAATACAGAGATTCACCATGGTTAAAATTAGCGACGGTAAGAGCGAGGGTTTAGCAATATAAGCGGGTGCCATCACAGACATTAAAATTCGCAACGCCGCTAATTGAGTGGGTTCAGTCATTTCCGGCAAATCCACTAACGCCTCAACCGTTTGATAAACCGGAGGTGTTTCAGTTAGCGGTATGTCTAATAGGTTTAACACCTGCTGTGCGGTTTGGATAGCGGACAGCATTTTATTTTGAGAACTATCAAATAAAATTTGCAGTTCATAAACCTTGACTTTATCCATTAAGGTTTGCGCCCGGTTTAGCACATCATCGGTTAAAATTTGTACGGCGGCAAAATCGGTCAATAAATAGGCGACTTCGATGGCTTCTAGAGCCAAGTTTAGGGTCAAGTCATACTGCACCTGCCAACTCTCTGACGGAAGTAGTTCGCGACCGATGGTTAAGTATTTTCTCGCCGGTTCATAAGCAGTTGCGGCTTTGGCTTTCTCACCTGCCCAAAGATTTAATTGAGCTAATTCATGCCGTTCTTCAGGGGATTCGATTAACTCAATACTCATATTCAGATGGTTAACAATATCAAACAGAGAGTTTGATACCTGGTCGGCTGGCGTATTTTTCAGTAATAATTGACCGACAGTCCGATGAACCGCTTGGCATTGTTCCTCAGGAATCAGAGAATAAGCGGCTTGCTGAATGCGGTCGTGGACAAATTGGTATTGAATGGTTAAGGTTTGAGTTTCTATATGTGTCTTAGACAAGACGGAATTCAAGGTACTTTTTTGATGTTGATCCAATAAAGTTTGAGTCATATCTGCTTGACTGATTAACTTATAGTCTTCCCCCAAAGGAATAATTAACCCTTCAACGATCGCCTGCCATAATTGCACCGCTGTTTCGGACAGGGATTCGCCTAAAACTAGGGCTAAGGGTTTGAGTTCAAAGGAATTCCCCAAACAAGCGGCAAACTGTAAGACCTGTTGTACCTGGGGGGGTAATGTTTTAATCTTATCTGCCAAAATAGCGACAACATTATCGGTAAAGTTTTGGGCTTGTATTTGGGCTAAATCCCAGTTCCACGCTCCCTGTTGAGAATTAAAAGTGAGCAGATTTTGTTGATACAAGTATTTGATAAATTCATTAATAAAGAACGGATTGCCTCCAGTTTTAATCTGGACTAATTTAGCCAAAGGCTGGGCATGATCAGGGGAACATTTGAGCGTTTCTGCCACTAATTGAATAATGCTGATTAATCCTAAGGGTGCTAAAACCATCTCCTGAATAATGGTTCCGCTGGCGCGAATGGTCTCGAATGTGAATCGTAAGGGATGGGAAACTGTCACTTCATTATCCCGATAAGCGCCAATCAGAAACATCCCGCCGATATGAGACTCAGCCTCACCCTGATCTGAGGAGTTCATCAACCATTCGATAAGTTTCAACGAAGCACTATCTGCCCACTGCAAATCATCCAGAAAAATTACTAATGGATGTTCAGGTTTAGCAAAAACTTGGATAAAGTTGTGCAGAACGAACTTAAAGCGATTTTGCGATTCTGTGGGAGGTAACTTAGGAACTGGAACAGGTTTACCGACAATCAATTCAACTTCAGTAATGACATCAATAATGATTTGAGCATTCCCCCCCAATGCTGCTAAGAGGTGGTTGCGCCACTGGGTTAGTTGGAGGGTAGTTTCTGTTAACAACTGCTTGATTAATTCTCGAAAAGCCTGAATCACGGCTGAGTAAGGAATATCCCGTTGATATTGGTCAAATTTGCCGCGAATAAAATAGCCCCGCCGTTGAGTAATCGGTTTATATAATTCCTGGACTAGCGCTGACTTCCCTATACCGGAATATCCAGATATAACCATCATCTCCTTGGGGGAGTTTCGAGTGTGTAGGGGCGGGTTTAGGGAATTTTGTGTCGCCGTTGACGATAACTTTTGTTCAAAACCCGCCCCTATTGAGTTTGGCGTTGGGTCTAGGAATAAAGTACGTCCAGTAATGCGAATAAAGGTGTCCAGTAGGATTTTAATTTCCCGTTCTCTACCATACAGTTTCTGGGGAATTTGAAATTGCTCAGAAATATCTTGGCGACCGAGGGAAAATTGTTCAATTTTTCCCTTTGTTTCTAATTGCATTAAACAAATGGTTAAATCAGATTTTAGTCCCCAGGCACTTTGATAGCGGTCTTCGGCATTTTTTGCCAATAATTTCATCACTATAGCAGAGAGGGCTGGCGGAATCTGCGGATTAATTTGGTGAGGCGGAATCGGTTCTTTAGCCAGATGAGAATGGACTAATTCTAGGGGATCTTCGGTTTCAAAGGGAAGGTGATGGGTTAGCAATTCATAGAACGTAACCCCTAAGGAATAAAAATCAGTCCGATAATCCAGCGCCCGGTTCATTCTCCCGGTTTGTTCCGGTGACATATAGGCTAATGTGCCTTCTAAGACGGAGGGATTTTTCAGAGTCGGGTCTTCTCGTGATAAAACGGTAGCAATGCCAAAGTCAATGATTTTCAGTTGTCCGGTTTCAGGATTGAAAACAATATTGGCAGGGTTGATATCTTTATGAATAATATGGGCAGCATGAATTCTGCCTAAGCTTTCTGTATTGCGAATGGCGATACTTAAGAATTCTTTGAGCGTAAATCCCCGTTCCTGGAGTAAGAGTTTTAATGAGGAACCGCCAAAATCTTCAAAGATAATCACCAAGGTGGTTTGATGGGGTTCTAAGCTATAAGCCTGAACCACACCGCCAAAGTTGAGGGAGCGCGTGATTTGATATTCTTGTTGATAGCGGTTAATTTCTGCGAGCGTAGGATAATCTTGTTTAAGAACTTTGAGGATCACCGACTGCTGATCCGATTCTCGGATACCACGATAGACGAGAGAGTTACTACTTTCATAGATTTGGGCAAGAACCCGACAGCCAGCAACGGTAACCATAGGGGTAGATGGGGGAAACACTGAGAGGATTACTCAAAGTTGATAGCCGATCACACGCAGGAGTGAGCGATAAGCTTGTCACGCATTTAAATTGGGAATGGGTAGCGAGCTTGCTGGCTCGCATTGCAAGGGTTTTGCGGTTGTTGACATTAAGGTTTAAATGCCGAACAGCTTAACGTGTTTCTATCTTAATAGCAGAAAAATCTACAATAACAATTTCAAAAGACAGCAATATAGCACTACGCACTCTAGTTAGGACATAAAAGAAAAATTTAAATCGCTCAATCCCTTGTAAGGTAAGCTTTTGTCTTGAAAGAAAGCCTATTGCCTATTGCCTATTGCCTCTCCCCGCCGCAAGACTCCCTGTAGCAGCCCCTACTTACTGTAAAAGACGAGATCCGGCGGGACATTGAATCTCTGTAGAATCGGCTGAAGGTGCCATTGGCATTGGTGGGGGTGAGGTAGCGGGTTGTTCACTCTGACAAATTCCAGAGACGGTTGTCTCTAACCCATTCACAGTCGTGACAAATACTGCACCAATATAGCTGGGAAGTCCCTCATCTTTGGGATATGCCGTAATCGCGACACTCTCAGCGCGATCGCGGGATGGCACAATTTGGTATGTATATAAGGACGTTTCTAGGTTTGTGGCAATTTCTAGCTGTTCTAGGGTATTCGCAAATTGACGATTTTCGAGATAATACACCTGCTGGGCGCGATTTAAGAGGCTGATGTACTGCATCGGAATCGCTTGGCTGGATCGGTTGGCGCTGGTTTCCAACTCAATCACAGAAATATCTTCGGGTACGGTGGTATCATCCGATGTCTTTGCCAAGAGTAACGCCGTATCACTAAACGCCGTGGGTCGAGGTTGTCCCGGCGTAACATCTTTAAATTCTAAGCGCAGCTTCCCCTCTGGGGTTAACTCAAAAATCGTTAAGGCGATTTCATCCGGTGTGAGTGCCATATCCAGGTGCATCGGTTGAGTCGCCGTCTGAATTTGATACTCGACTGGGATTGCCACAGCCGACCCATCTTGAGCGGGTAAGATAAAAAATAATTGATTATCAGAGGCAAAAATTAACTGGATTGATTCCCCCGATGCCGGATCAGTGGCTTGCCATTCTCCGATTAATTGCTGGGTAATCACATCAGGTTGCGATCGCATCTCCGATGCAGGGGATGGATTATCCGGTTCAGATTGCGCTTGAGAGGGAACACCACTACAGACAAGCAGGGCGAAAAGAACGAATATCAAACGCGATCGACACAACTCAAGCAATAGAGAAACAGGATTAACCATAGCCATCCAACCCAGCAACTGATTGGATTTTAACAAATGAACTATGACTAATGACCAATGACACTTACGTCGCCACCCATCCCGAAAACACCCAGCCACCCTTAGCTTTCTTAGCCGGAAGCCCCACACCATACCTGAGTGCAGGTTGGTGTTGGGATGGATAGGCGGTCAATACAGCTTGAATATACTACCTTAGTAAGATATTTGATGTGGGAGTATGTCACCCAGATGTATCCAGTTCCCTGAAGTCTGATCTGTGGTTGCGATCGCAGCGCCATCGGCTACAGTATCCACAACCCGATATCCTAAACCCGAACCCGATCGCACATTCAAGGGACTCCCATTCGTCGTCACCAGGGCTGTATCCGTCGCTACAGTTCCACCCCCGATCCAGCGAGAAGCGACCCAGTTCCCATTCGCTAGTTGAGACCAACCACTAACGCTACGACCACTTAGATTAACTGTTCGATTATCGGCGACCGTACCCACCACACGATACCCCAAACCGGGACCCGATCGCACATTTAGCGGACTCCCATTGGTCTTGACAAAGGCGGTATTCGTCACAGGCGTCCCACCTCCCCCATTATCACCATATAAAGCGGTTAAGGTCGTCAGTCCAGCAATCCCATCCGGCGTCAATCCCTCAGACACCTGAACCGTTCTCACAGCCGCTTCGGTGAGGCGACCATAATAGCCAGTCACGGGTCCGTTATAGACCCCAACCTCTTGCAATCGATTTTGCAGATTGGTTACCCCTGTCCCCGTACTACCGGGGCGCAAGACAGCGGAGGATGGAACAGTACTACCACCATTCTCACCTCGTACCCAGCGAGAAGCGACCCAGTTGCCATTGCTGAGTTGAGACCAGCCATCGGCATCAAGACCACTGAGATTAATGGTAGTGCCATTGGCGAGAGTGCTAACCACGCCATACCCTAAACCGGGACCCGATCGCACATTTAGGGGACTACCATTCGTATCAACCACAGCCGCCCAAGCGCTACTGGTTAAGATTAATGAAGACAGTGCGATCGCCAATGCTAATCCCTGAATCCAGGCTAAACTCGGTAGTTGAACGTGAAACTCTGACTCCCAGACCAACCCATCAGCACTCGGTTGGGAGTGGGGAGTCATGTCATCGGCTTGGGCGGAGAAATGGGTATAGGCTAGGGTTTCCATCAGAATACCTCACGGTTTGTTTATCGCAGTGATGAACCTTTAAGATCGTCATTCGTCATTCGTCATTCGTCATTCGTCCTTCGTCCTTTGTAAGGGTTTGAGGCTTGTTGACAAAACTTAGTAGGGTGTCTTTTGTCCGACGACTTACAGAAGTAGTTGGGGATAGCGAAACGACGACGGCTGGGTTCATCTAATATAATTTTATAATTTTCTTTTCTAGTAGTATTATTAAGGATAATTAAGTAAAGTCGGGGCGGGCGCGAGTTACATCTGGGTGTAACCAAAAAGATAGTAGTGAAACCCGCCCCTACACAATCTCCCAGACGTTCTACCAGAACGTCTCTACAACCCCATCTTCCCCAGCTTCCCCAGCTTCCCCAGCTTCCCCAGCTTCCCCAGCTTCCCCTGCTTCCCCTACTCTCTAACCCCATCACAACACTTATTCAGCAGCCCCTATTTATTTGTCGTCGGAGGGGAATGGAGACTATAGTAACGGTTAGCTCCTCTGTATCTATTACGCATTCTTACTCTTATGGCTACTGCCACTTGGACTCGCCGCCATGTCCTTTCCCTGGAAGATTTTACATCGGCTGAATACGATACCCTCTTACAAACCGCCGCAAGCTGTCGGGAAGTTCTCTCCCGGCGCACCAAAAAAGTCCCGGCTTTGCAAGGTCATGTGGTGGCGAATATGTTTTTTGAACCCTCAACCCGCACCCGCAGTAGTTTTGAACTCGCAGCAAAACGATTGAGTGCGGATACATTGAATTTTGCACCAGGAACCTCATCCTTGACCAAAGGAGAAACCATTCTCGACACCGCCAAAACCTATTTAGCCATGGGAGCTGATATGATGGTGATTCGCCATCGAGAAGCAGGAGTCCCCCATGCGATCGCCCAGGAAATGGATCGCCTCCAGACGAATGTCGGTATCTTGAATGCGGGAGATGGTCAGCATGAACATCCCTCTCAGGCGTTGCTGGATTTATTTACCATTACGTCCCTACTAGATTTTGAGTATCCTCGCCTAAAACTCCTAGCTGACAAAAAAATTGCCATTGTTGGAGATATTGTCCATTCACGGGTTGCTCGTTCTAATATTTGGAGTCTCACCGCCAGTGGCGCTGAGGTTCATTTAGCCGGTCCACCCACATTAGTCCCCCAAGAGTTTGCTGAGTATGTCCAGGGAACTGGAGAGCTTGTAGAGACGAGCCATGGCACGTCTGGATCGGGGGAGAAAAAAGAGAATTTTTCCCAATCCCCAATCCCCAATCGGCGGCTATTCTTGCATTGGAATGTCGAACCGGCGCTCAAAGATGCCGATTTTGTCATGACCCTACGGCTGCAAAAAGAACGCATGACCGCCCATCTATTGCCCAGTTTGCGAGAATATCATCAACGGTATGGGATTACACGCGATCGCTTAAAACTTTGCCATCCGGGAGTCAAAATTCTCCACCCCGGACCGGTCAATCGCGGCGTGGAAATTAGTTCCGAGTTAATGGATGATCCAGAATTCAGTTTAATTTCTCAACAGGTAACTAGTGGTGTGGCGGTACGCATGGCGCTGCTTTATCTGATGGGGAGTGGGAAGTCTTAATCGTTGTCATTTGTCATTTGTCAATAAGTCATTGGTCATTGGTCATTTGTCAATAGGTCATTTGTAAACTTTCGATGAAGATGGGGAGGGTTCTTGAAGCTTTGATGAATAATTATTTTCCGGCTTTTTTTTACGGTATATTACTTTTAAAGGTACATCAATCAGTTTTCTAATCTAGTCCTATGCCAGAATCCAACATCTCCTCATCTCTCAGCGCCGCTTTGCCAAATGAGTTAACATTTAGCATTAAACTCGACGCAGGCAGTGATCCGGATGCCAGTTATTTAGATATCACCGTCAAAGATTCCCCTGGTACAGAAAACGTACTTGAAGGGATGACTTTTGATGGATATTGTATTGATACTGATCGGGGAATTAGCCCAAATAGAGATTACACGGCGAAAGTCTATTCCAGCTATGAGTCATTACCCGATGAACTAATCGGAACGGGTTTAATCGAAAAGCCGGAAAATTTCGATCTCGTCAACTGGATTCTTAATCAAGGCTTTGAAGGACAAGCATCAACCGGGAATGGCACCTATACCTCAGGGGATGTACAACGAGCCGTCTGGTCTTTACTGGATGACCAACAGTCAAACGGTGGCGGGACTTTAGGTGCTTGGGAACAAGCGCGAGTCGATGAAATTCTAGATCTGGCTCAAGACAATGGTGAAGGATTTGTTCCTGAATACGACTATACAACCATATTTGGCGAACAAGTCATTGGCAAAATGGGAGTCATCCTGGTTCCAGATAGCAATAATGATGGTTTACCAAATAACCAAATCGTTATCGCTGAAGTGGAATTATCCAAAATCGGGGATACGGTTTGGTCCGACTGTGATGCCGATGGGATTCAGGATGGAAACGAAGCGGGAATGGCTGGCGTTACCGTCAACCTCTTAGCTGACATTAATGGCGATGGTGTGATTGAAGAAAGCGAAGTTGTGGACACCACCACCACCGATGCCAACGGCAATTATGAATTTACCGTGATTGGTGGTGACTACAAGGTTCAATTTGAACAACCCGAAAATAAACTGATTTCTCCAGCCAACCAAGGTGGCGATGATACCGTTGACTCTGATGGCTTAGTCTCTGATGTGGTTACCTTAGCGCCTGGGGACAATGACACCACGGTTGATGCCGGATTTTATCACCCTCCCTCTTTCAAAGCAGCTTTACCTGGAATGCTGACGTTTAGCATTCAGCTCGACGCCGGGAGTGATCCGGATGCTAGTTATGTAGATATCACCATCAAAGATGTCCCCGGAACCGATAATATCTTTGAGGGGATGACCTTTGATGGGTATTGTCTGGATACCGATCGCCCGATCAATCGAAATGTAGATTATACGGCGAAAGTTTATTCCAGTCTTGAGCCGTTACCGGATGAACTAATTGGACCCGGTTTAATCGAAAAGCCGGAAAATTTAGATCTGATCAACTGGATTCTCAATCAAGGCTTTGAGGGACAATTATCAACCGAGGATGGCACCTATACCTCAGGGGATGTGCAACGCGCCATCTGGGAGTTAATTGATGATCAACAGTCAAATGGTGGCGGTAGTTTAGGTGCTTGGGAACAAGCGCGAGTCGATGAAATTCTGGCTCTGGCTCAAAGCAATGGTGAAGGCTTTGTTCCCGAATACGACTATACAACCATATTTGGCGAACAAGTTGTTGGCAAATTCGGACTCATCCTGGTTCCAGATACCGATGGGGATTGTTTGCCGGATAAACAAATTGTTATCGCTGAAGTAGAATTATCCAAATTAGGGGATAGGGTTTGGTTAGACAGTGATGCCGATGGGATTCAGGATGCTGGCGAAGCCGGAATTGCTGATGTTACCGTCAATCTATTCGCCGACATCGATGGTGACGGTGTATTTGAAGATAGCGAAGTGGTTGACACCACCACCACCGATGCTAACGGCAATTATGAATTTTCAGTCATGGCGGGTGAGTACCAGGTTCAATTTGAACAACCCGATGGTTATGAGATTAGTCCGGCTAACCAAGGGGGCGATGATACGGTTGACAGTAATGGCTTAGTCTCTGATACTGTCAGTCTCGCACCTGGAGAAAATGACCCCACGATTGACTCCGGTTTTTATCAATTGGCATCTTTAGGAGATAAAGTTTTTGAAGATACCAACGGGAATGGGTTACAAGATGCTGGTGAAAATGGCATTGCCAACGTTCTAGTCAAACTCCAGAATCAGGATGGCACAGCGGTTCTCGATGGCAATGACAACCCAATTACAACGACAACGGATGCTGATGGAGAATACTCATTTACTGGCTTAACTCCGGGTGAATATAAGGTGATGTTTGTCGCCCCCAATGGCTATATATTTAGCCCACAAGATGCAGGTAGCGATGATAGCCTCGATAGTGATGCCAATCCCAGTAATGGCATGACTCAGACGGTAACGTTAGAATCCGGTGAATTTGACGGAACTTTGGATGCCGGATTGCTGATCCCGAATCCAGGTATTGATATTGAGAAGTTCGTCAATGGCATTGATGTGACGGATTTGAATAACCTGCCGGAAATTGCCGCCGGTACCGATGTCACATTTACCTACGAAGTCACCAATACCGGTAATGTTGGCTTCTCAGCTAATGAAGTGACTCTCACCGATGACAATGGCACGGTGGGTGATACGAGTGATGACTTTACTCCTACCCTGGTGGCTTCCAGTGATGTTGGCTCCGATGGCATCCTCAGCGCCGGTGAAACCTGGCTCTACCAGTCGGCAACACAAGCGGCACAAAATCTGTCGAGTTCGACGACTTCTGACATCCGATTCATCTTAACCGGTTCGAGTGGTTTGGATGGTAGCAATGGAAATGTCCGCTCCTTCACTCAAGATGGTGTTTCTGTCGATGTCAGCGCCTTTAGTCAGAACTATGGAACTTGGAAGAATGCTTATTTAGGTGCTTATGGCGGTGGGCTAGGTGTGACAAACCGTGATGAAGGTACATCGTCTCACCGAGTGGATAATAGCGGGAGTACCGATTACATCCTGTTTGAATTTGACCGCGATGTCACGGTAGATAAAGCCTTCCTGGATTATGTCGGTTACGACAGTGATATGTCCATCTGGATTGGCGATCGCAATGGTGCGGATATCTCTAATTTGAGTGACAGCCTGTTGAATGGCTTCACCAAGGAAAATAACTTTATAAATCATGGAGGCGATCGCTGGGCTGACTTTAATGACGCCGGATTAACAGGTGATACGGTAGTGATTTCTGCCTACACCGATGGCAGCAATGACTCCTTTAAGCTGAAAAAACTGGATGTTTCCGTCACCGAAACCAGTTTTGGGGAA
>NZ_JAVKBY010000047.1:0-7927 GCF_040222985.1 Coleofasciculus sp. F4-SAH-05 | reverse complement strand
TTTCTATTAAATCAATCAGGTTCCGTTTAGTCGTCTCATCCGTTATCTGAACTTGAGCTTGTTCAATCAAACGCCTTGCCTGTTCTGGGGCTGCCTGTTCCCGCTCAATCACTAGCTTAACAATATTCACCCCAACAGATGCCGATGCTTCATCTCCTAACTCATCCAAGTATATCCGAGTCACTCGGCTGAAGAGTTCTTTAAATTGTAACGGCTGTTCCCTCTCAATCCGGCGACTGGGATAAATCACCACCACCCGCCACGGACAATTCGGTTTGTATTGATTCAAAAAGATAAACAGTTCAGTAAATAAACGATAATAAAAATTCTCATCTCGTTGAAACTGAACCTCAACCACATAAAAAGGTTGGTCTAGGGTTTCGTTCTTAGGCAAAAACAACCCATCCAGTCGAAATGCCAGTTGTTTAATTTCACGAGAGGTGAATTCATAACTTGCCGCTTGTTCTGGCGCTTGATTAATCAGTTCAAAGAAGATACTGGGAAACTCCTGAAACAAGCTATAAAAAATCGTGTCCGTTTTCACCTTTTCCTAGGGCTTTCCAGCACAGAGTTGACACCTGATACTGTGCCACCCCATACGGGAAATTTTTCTATGATGACTGTCTTGACAAACTAAACAGAATATGTAGTATTCCTTCTTTCTTTTTGCATTCCCTTTTCAGGTAAGGTGGGCAATGCCCACCCGACAACGACAGCGCCGTCATAAAGGGAACTATAAGCCAACCTGATCAGGGCGGGTTTTGTTGAAAGGTTATCGGTGGGTATCGACATTAAATCCCTAAACCCGCCCCTACAATTGACTCGATTAAATCGGGCGCACGTTGACCAAGGGCGCACGGGGCGTACCCTAAGGTTTTCTAGGGTGTGGGTTGGGATTGATGGAGTTGTGCGATCGCGTCCTTTATCCTGAATTGGGGAGATTAAACTGGCGGTATCTGACGCAGCACGACTAGATAACGAAAACTTTTAACATCGACGTTTACGTTTTAATATTCTAAAGCAAAGCGGATTTAGGGCTGCCCGAAAATGTCGCGGCTAAATCATGATTTGATCAGGGTTTGAGGATGTAGTATGATGTTATTTGAATCCTGTATTGGGTTTATTTTATTGCCAATTTTCAACAGTAAACGCTTCAACGCCTGATAATGCGTTATTTTCTTTGTTCTCGTGTCGGCAAATTTTAAATACTACAAGTATGTTGCATTACCCAATTGCCTAGACTCATTTTGCAGCAGATTTGACAAAAAAGCTATTTAATGCATCGAATGCCTGAACAAAAAAAAGACAACCGGTGGAATGGGAATGGCAATATCCACCCGTTAGAAGAAGTGCGATCGCATCAAACCGATAAAATGTAATAAGCAGGTCGGTGGAAATACACCCAACACTCCACCAATTCTCTAAGGAGTCCTCAAACCCTTACATAAACAAATAACAAATGACAAATGACCATCTCCAGTTGCCGCCGAAAACAGCATTACTCTTAATCAACCGTAAATCTCGTCACGGACAGGAAAATCTAGTCGAAACCATTCGTCAACTGAAGGAACTAGGCTTTATTGTACTAGAAGAATTAACCGAAGATCCACTCAAGCTTCCGGACATAATCCGTCACTATCAGCATCAGGTAGACCTGGTAATCATTGGTGGTGGTGATGGTACACTTAATGCAGCGATAGAGGGGTTAGTGGATACTCAGTTACCGTTAGGTATTTTACCCTTGGGTACGGCGAATGATTTGGCGCGGACGTTGAAAATTACCGTTGATTTACCCCAAGCATGCCAAGTCATTGCTACGGGTCAATATCAGAGAATAGACTTGGGCTTGGTTAATGAGCAATATTTTTTTAATGTGGCTAGTTGTGGGTTGAGTGTGGAAATTACTCAGCGCCTCACCAAAGAAGACAAAAGTCGCTGGGGAATTTTAGCGTACCTGTCTATGGCATTAAAAATGATTTTGCAAGCACGACCATTTCGGGCAGAAATTCGCATCAATGGAGAAGCAATTCGGATAAAGACAATTCAAATTGCTATCGGAAATGGGCGACATTATGGCGGAGGAATGACCGTATGTTATGATGCCAAAATTGATGATCAACGGCTGGATTTATACAGTTTAGAAATGCGTCATTGGTGGCATATTTTATTGATACTTCCTGCATTATGGCGGGGACGCCACGCAGATTTACCAGGAGTCCGTACTCTCCAGGGTACGGAATTTGAAATCTATACTCGCAAACCTCGTTCTATTAATACGGATGGAGAAATTACAACTTCTACGCCAGCCACCTTTCGCGTGATTCCGCAAGTTATATCCGTTGTGGTTCCCAGATAGGGATGGGTGATTGGAAAATTTAGAGACGTAGTAGGGTACATCTCTAAGTAGTCGGACAAAAGAAAACAACACCATACTAACTTTGCAAACAAGCCTCAAACCCTTACAAAGGACAAATGACAAATGACAAATGACAAATGACCTACTTACACCCCCTATTTCCTGTTCCCTTGCCATTAAAGGACTACTGTAAAGATTGAGCCTTGGGGTTGGTTGTCTGTGACGAATATTCTCCCATGATGCGCCTCAATTACCATTTTACAAAAGGTTAAACCCAAACCAATTTGAGACACCCCACTGATTAAATCTCCCACTTCATATTTGTCAAAAATATGGTGTTTTCGTTCTTCACTGACTCCTGGACCTGAATCAATAATCTGAAGCTTGGTTGTGGCTTTGGGGAAATTTGAGGATACCGACTCATTCAGAGAAGTTACGGCGACAATGACTAAACTTTCTGGGGGAGAGAACTTAATCGCGTTAGAAATTAAATTTTCCAAAACGCGATGAAATAAATTTATATCGAGACCAAGAGAAGATAGGTTTTCGGCAAACTTACTTATTAGTCTAATCTTTTTATTCTCTGCAATTGCTTGGAATTGAAAAATTACAGCAGCAACCAATTGATTTAAGTCAACAGAAGTCTGATTCAAAACCATTTTACCAGATTCCATTTTCGCTAACATTAGCAAGTTATCGATCATCGAGTTGAGTTCGCGACTCGAATCAGAAATAATTTGCAATCGCTGTAAATCTTTGTCATTGCCTGTACTTTGCAACAGCAAATCGCTACAGAGTAAAATATTAGTCAGCGGATTTCTTAAATCATGGACGATCATATTCGATAAATCTTCCCGCAGACGTAACGTCGCTTCTAGGGCATCATATTGCTGCTTAATCCGTAACATCGATCGCACTCTTGCCCGTAGTTCAATTCCACTGACAGGTTTAGTGATAAAATCATCAGCACCTGCATTTAGCGATCGCGCCAAGTCTTCTTTGGAGTTGAGTGCCGTTACAATAATCACGGGAACGTGTTTCCAATGGGAATCGGACTTAATCGTGCGACACACTTCAATGCCATTTAACTTTGGCATCATCACATCGAGTAAAATGACATCCGGTTCGATGGAGTCGAGACGATTTAAGGCTTCTTCGCCACTGGCGGCATAAAATAAGTCATACCCTTCTCGATACAGATGGGCTTCAATCACATCAAAGGCATTCGGATCATCATCCACGATTAAGATAGATGTGTTCTGATTTAGGCTAACCATAGATTTAAGTAGGTAGGGACAATAAAAGTTAACGGTTGAGATCGTCATTCGTCATTCGTCATTCGTCATTCGTCATTCGTCATACTCGCGGAGCGCCAAGCAAGCTACGTCATTTGTAAGGGTTTGAGGTCTATTTATATAACTTAATATATCTGCCTTGGAGTCTTCTGTCTTTAGATAGGAGAACCCTGAAAAAATGCAGTAGCCAATGTTACCGATGCAGATAGTGTTCAATTAGCGCCACTAACTTTTTCAAGCGAATCGGCTTCGCCATATACTCCGTTGCCCCGGCTGCCAAGCATTTTTCCCGATCGCCCGGCATTGCCAACGCCGTCACCGCAATAATCGGCATCCGAGGTAAATCACTGTCCGCCCGAATCTGGCGTGTTGATTCTAATCCATCCATTTCTGGCATTTGAATATCCATGAGAATTAAATCCGGTGTATGCTGTTTAACTTGTTGCACAGCTTCAAGTCCATTCCGGGCTAAAATGACCCGAAACCCTTTACTGTGCAAATAATCCGTCAAGGTGACAATATTTGCCTCATTATCTTCTGCCAATAAAATTAACGGTAACTGTGCCTCAACCACAGGCGGATGCATCTCCGGCGGTGTGGCAAACAACTGACTCAATACTGACTGTAACTGGGGACGAGAAACGGGTTTAAGTAAATAGTCAGACGCCCCTAATTCTAAGGCTTGAGTCGGATCATCGACAACAGAAACCACAACAACGGGAATAGATTGAGTTGCGGGATTTGCTTTAAGATGCACCAACACCTCCCAACCGGAAATATGCGGCAGTAAAATATCTAAGATAATCACATCCGGGTTAAACGTCTGCACCGCATCAATAGTGCCTTCTCCTTGGGGATGAATTAAAATAGTTATGCCTAATTCTCCCAGATACCGGGCAATATGGTTAGCTGAAGCATCTGAATCTTCCACCACTAAGGCTTTGTGAATCGGTCGTAATTCTCCAGATATGAGTTTCGGGTGTCTCAGTCTTTCCCCAATACGACTTGGATGGTGCCAGGGAAGAGTAACCGTAAAGCAACTCCCTTTCCCCACCTCACTGTCTAAGGCAATACTTCCCCCTTGTAATTCCACAATTCGCCGCACTAGCGCTAACCCTAACCCGGTTCCCGCATAGCGACGAGAGAGACTGCTATCTAATTGTACAAAGGGTTTAAACAGTTTATCCAGGTTTTCTGGGGCAATACCAATCCCCGTATCGGTAACACTCAACTGCAACTGTTCACCGTCAGGATCGGTAGTCACTTGCAACGAAATCTTACCACCATCAGGCGTAAATTTTACCGCATTACTTAATAAATTGACTAACACTTGGCGGATGCGCCGTTCATCCACTTCAATCTCGCTTAAGCCCGGTGCAATGTGGTAATCGAGTCGAATATTTTTTTGCTGCGCCTGCTGTTTAATAAAGGTTAAACTCGATTCACACAGACTGTCTACAGAGACAAGGGAAACCGATAGGGACATCTTCCCCGACTCAATTTTAGACAGATCCAGAATATCGTTAATTAAGTCTAATAAATGCTTGCCACTTTGTTCAATGGTTGCCAATGATTTGTGCTGTTTGGGGGTTAATGAACCATATACCTCTTCCTGGAGTGCCTCCGCTAACCCCAGAATCGCATTTAACGGAGTTCGCAACTCATGACTCATACTTGCCAGAAACTCATCTTTTAACCGAGTCGCCCTGGCTAATTCCGCATTCGCTAAACTAATCCGTTCATTACTTTCGCGTAACTGTTTTTCGGCTTGTTTGCGTTCGGTGATATCATAGACTAAGGAACAAGACCATAACAGATTTTCCTGGTCATCAAGGACGGGACTGGTGGACATATATGCCCAGATCGTATTACCGGATTTTGTGCGTAATTCAACCTCTTGGCGATGCACCTGATTTTGATTCAGAGGGATACTCGAAGCGGAAGTGAAACGGTTATCTCCAGGGGGGAGAAAATCCGCGATCGCGTGTCCTAAGATTTCTGCCTCAGTATATCCCAGCATCCGTGCCATTGCCTGATTGGTGTAAGTCGTATTCCCTTGGGCATCAGTTACCCAAATTCCTTCCTCGGCGAGTTCCACAATTTGGGCATATCGCGTCTCCGTTTCCCGAATCTGAGATTCTAACTTGTGGTTGAGGCGTTTAATCTCATTTTCAGCCTGCTGGCGTTCAGTGATATCATTCAGAAATACAATTACAAAGATGCCATTTTTCGTTTTAATGTTTGTTTTCTGAATCACACACCCGCGAGATTGAAATATAGACCCATCGGTAGTTTCCATCGTGACGGATATAACGTTTTTCCGTAGCATAGGTGGACGTTTTCCCAGACATTAACTGCTGTAAATACTCAATATTCTGTTCCCGATCATCCGGGTGAGTAATATCTTGTACCCGCCGCCCCACTAATTCAGATTCAGGATACCCGGTAATCTCACAGTAACGTTGATTCACCCGCAAAAGTTAGCCAGAGGGTGTAGTCAGGGCAATCCCCACCGAGGCTTGTTCAAAGATAGCCCGGAAGCGTTCTTCACTATCCTGTAATGCCCGTTCTGCTTGTTTGCGTTCGGTAATATCATGAATAATTGAAACCAGAAACGTACGTCCTTGAATCTCAATCGGACTGGAATAGACTTCCACCTCTCGAATCTCTCCCGACGCCAGACGGTGAGGAAAGACAAAATAGGTTCGTTCCTCTAATTTTGCCCGTCTCATCTCCGCCTGAACTTGAGCGGGGGGCAGACAATTGAAATCCGTAATCGTTTTGGTGATTAACTGCGATCGCGAATAGCCATAAAACTTAACCGCCGCCCAATTCGCATCCGCAATCGCCCCCGTTTCCGAATCAATTAACAATTTAATCGCCTTACTCCTCTCAAACATGGCACGAAACCGGGCTTCACTGTCTCGTAGGGCAGCTTCTGCGGCTTTGCGATCGCTAATATCGGTGTGTGATCCTACCATCCGCACCACAGTTCCCTGTTCATCCCACAGGGCTTGTCCGCGATCTAGAATCCATTTGTAGGAGCCATCTTTACACAGGACCCGATGCTCACTACTATAATATGGAGTCTTCTGGTCAAAATGGTCTTGAACCATGCCCATCACCCACTCTAGGTCATCAGGATGGACTCGTTTCGACCATTCATCTAGATGATTGGCAATTTCATCCTCCTCATAACCCTTCTCATACCCCGCTTGGGCAAACGGATGCACAGTTTTCGCCTGATCCTGTTGGGCAAAACCAATCCAGGCACAACGATAGCCACCGAAGTCTACAATAATCTGGCAGATATGGTGCAGTAGGGTGATTTCATCGGTAGCCAAGACTAACGCCTGGTTGCATTCACTCAGGGTTCGCAGGGCGCGATTGGCATGATAGAGTTCTTGTTCTGATTGTTTCAGCTCTGTGATGTCCTGCGTTACAGCCATCCCTGCCATCAGTTCGCCCGTCTGGTTTCTCAAGGGTAGGGCATGGATAATAAAAATGCGATCGCCAAAGGGCATCTCACGGGTAACGGTTTCGCCCGCTAAGACTTGGCGATAGAGGGGTTCTAGCTGGGTACAAGTTTGGGTTGGTAAGCATTCCCAGATGGTTTTCCCTTCTAATTGGGGTTTGGATAAACTGACACTAGCTAAACCACTCCCATCTGCCAGTAAATAGCGTAATTCATGATTAAATAAAAGCACCGCCCCATTGGGGAAATTTTCCACCACTGCCCGATAACGGGCTTCACTCTCCCGCCAACGGCGATCGCTTTTTTGTAAATGGTGTTCTAAACGGTAGGATAAATAGGCAGCGAGAAGGGAACCACCGATACCGATAATCACCGCAACTGCCAAGACAACACCAGTAAACTGTTGCTGTTGGTCTAAGGTTTGCTTGAGTCGCGTCTCTTCCTCTTGTTCAACGATCTGAAACTGCTGGATTTGCTCATTAACCTGATCCATGACTTGCTTCCCCTCCACCAGTTGATCCATGAATTCTGGAGATTCCGTAGCGGTTTCCGGTTGGGCATCCACTAATCGGAGATTGCGTTGAAGTAAGCTGACTCTAGCGGTAACTAATTCACGAATCCGTTGCAGGCGACTGGCTTGGGCGTGTTCTTGGGCAATGAGTTGACCGAGAACTAGGGATACAAGCCTCGTCCTTTTAGGACGACTTTTTATTTTCTCTTAGTCTTGTATTGTAATAAATAATGTGTTAATCTATAAAATTAGTCTAGCACAGGCGAAAGTCGTGAGTATCGCCAATCGAT
>NZ_JAVKBY010000045.1:0-8177 GCF_040222985.1 Coleofasciculus sp. F4-SAH-05 | reverse complement strand
TCAAAATTGGGTTATCCATTTGTCTGTCTTCTCTCAGGGTTGGGAGGTTGTGAAGGCAATCTGAGTTTTAGCGATCGCGCTTCTCTGTCTCTGATTTTACCTGATTCATACTCCTCACTTCGACTTGTGTGTACACGGTAGGGCGTGGGAGAGGGGCTGGGGGTGAGGGGCGATATCTCCAATTAAACCTGCTAAACAGGGTACTGCAGTGCCGTACCCCTACAGATATTCTGTATTATAGGCTAATGAAAATCTCGGCAATTTCCATCAACAAATGACCAATAACAAAGGACATAAGACCCATAACCAATAAATGAAAAACCTCAGCCTCACCCTCTACGCCTTCCACCTGCGTCAAACCCTCACCGACGCCCCCGATCGCGTGGCGGATGATGCGGCTAAGTTATGGGATAATCTGACTAATCTGGGACATTTCCCTGGACTGAATACCCTGAAATCTCACCTCATTTGCTACACCAACACCCAATACACCCCCCAAAACGAACCCGGAAAACAAACCCACTGGCTTACCCACGCCCAAGATATCAATTTAGGCGCTATCGCCACCGCCGATGGCTTCAAAATCACCGCCAATCTGCAACCTTTTCGCCTCAATGACACCTACGCCATTGATCTCACCCTCACCCCCGACTCCCCCCACCTCGACATCACCATCCCCCAACTCCAACACTTCCGCCCCCAATCCCTCCTCCCCCACCGCATCCAAGCCACCCTCGGACAAACCCTGTGGTTATACGCGGAAGTAGACGCCCAAACCGACTGCGCCAGCCTTGCTAAACAATGCGCCACCGCCCTCCTCGCCAATACTCCCCTCAACCCCAGCCTCCAGGATCAAGATAGCTTCTTCGGGAGTCACCTGTTCGACTACCTCGCCACCCAACCCAGCCAACCCGATAACCCCGCCAGCCAATGTCACATCCTCATCTCGTTCAACACCAGCCAATCTCCCACCATTGAACTCCTAGGAAAAGCCTACGATGAACTCCTCCAACTCCTTTGTTCCTATCACAAACTCCGCTACATCTATCACCAATCCCGCCAACGCTACCCCGAAGCGCGACACCTCTACAGCCACTTAGAACAACAAATCCAAACCTTACCCAACCTCACCACCAACCCCCAAACCCGCCTCGACACCCTGAAAAACCTGCTTAACCAAATCCCCCAAACCGCCCTCGACTACGCCCGATGCTTGCGAGACTTACGCGCCCACCAGACGGCGATGGAAACCAATCTCACCAACTTTGACACCAAGCAACGGAATATTGCCCAAATTGGCGATATCCCCCAATTCTGGGACGAATTCCTCAAAGATAGCCAACGCGATAAACAGCAAATCCAAACCGATATCAATTATCTATCACCGGGACAAGAATTATTCGGACAAATGCTAGAAACCGTGCGAGGTATCGTAGACTTAGATCAAGCAGAACGCGATCGCACTTTAGACCAGAAGCTACAAAACCTAGAACTGTGGATAGCCGTTGTCGGAACCGGATTAGCCGTCAGTGGGATATCCTCCCAAGTCGATTCCCAACCCATCCAAACCTTTATCCAGAATCAAACCAACTCAGATACACCGATTTGTCCGGGTGCAGGTGTAGTGAAATGTACCGCCTACAATGGTTTGAACGTCCTGATTCATATTATCATTGCCCTTGCGATCGCACTCCCCATCGGTTTAATTCTGCGACAGATTCGCCATCCATCCAAATAATGTCCTATGTCCTCCAGACGCGCCATGGCGCATCTCTACACCTCCTCCATCAACGTTGGCGAGGATAGCGATCGCTCAATTTATCAATCGCGCCAGATCCAAATTTATAAGCATCTTTGATGCACTCAGTCAAGATAGCATTCAGGTCAAATCCACCGAAAAACTGACTCTGCTCAACCAGACTATAGCGCCCATCCTGGAACTGATAGATTTTAATCTTTTTTTGGCGAACAATCCAAAGTTCCCTGACTCGATATGGTAAATAATCATTAACGCTGGTGAATGAGGTAACATCACACTCAATTGCCAAATCCGGTGGCGGATCACTACTCCAATCAATCCGACGTTTTCCCACCACAGGTAACTCACCAATATAGAAAAAATGATCCGGGATAACACCACAGTCTAAGGTAGAATCTGTCATGCTGAGTGAAACGCAGTGACGCTCGCGCATCTGTCCAGATTCTTCGCTTCGCTCAGAATGACATGATATAACGCAACTCGGTATAATACCAAATCCGGAGAATGCTATCCCCGTTATAACCCAGTCCGCGCAGGCGGACTTTGTTTGTGTAGCAGCGATTTCAATCGCCTCCTCTTGCTTCTCGCCTAAAACAGACAAAAAATAGGGATGATATTCACCATCCCTACTCAATAACTCAATTAAACTGTCCGAAATTACAACACAGGAACATACTGCTCCTTCTCTGGTACATGAGTATATTCCGCCACAATCTGACGAAACTCCTCGCCGTCAATGGTTTCCTTCTCAATTAACAGATCCACCAAGCGGTCAATTACAACGCGATTTTCCCGCATAATTCGCTTGGCGTCGTCGTGACAATGTTCCACAATCCGGCGCACTTGTTCATCAATGCGAGACGCGACTTGTTCGGAATACTCCGCCCGATTCGTCAAGCCGCCACCGAGGAATACTTCTCCCTGTTGACTTTCTAGAGACAACGGACCTAAATCGGACATGCCGAAACGAGTCACCATTTGTCGCGCCATTCCCGTCACCTGCTGTAAATCACCACCGGCACCTGTGGTAACTTCAGAATGACCAAAAATCTCTTCTTCTGCGGCACGACCCCCTAACGCCCCAGTAATCCGGGCTTTAAGCTGCGCCCGCGTAATTAAGCCTTGCTCTTCACTCGGCGTAAACCAGGTCAACCCTTGAGCTTGACCCCGAGGAATTAAGGTCACTTTCTGAACCTGATCATGATCCTTGAGCACCGTCCCCACGATCGCATGACCGACTTCATGATAGGCAATTAACCGCTTACTCTTGCTATCCACCAACGGTGTGCCTTCCATACCCGCTACCACCCGGTCAACAGCGTCGTTGATTTCCAGCATGGTAATCGCTTCCTTACGACGACGGGCTGTCAGAATTGCCGCTTCATTCAACAAGTTGGCTAAATCTGCCCCCGTAAACCCAGGCGTGCGTCGCGCGATCGCTTCAATGGAAATTTCCGATGCCAGTTTCTTATTCCGCGCATGGACTTCCAGAATACCAATCCGTCCTTTCAGATCCGGCGCATCGACAATCACCTGACGGTCAAATCGTCCGGGACGCAATAGGGCAGAGTCTAACACATCAGGACGGTTGGTGGCAGCAATAATGATAATCCCAGTATTGCCTTCAAACCCATCCATCTCCGTCAGCAACTGGTTCAACGTTTGCTCCCGTTCATCGTTACCGCCGCCGATACCCGCACCCCGTTGTCGTCCTACGGCGTCAATTTCATCGATAAAGATTAGACAAGGCGCATTTTCCTTGGCTTTCTTGAACAAGTCACGGACACGGGAGGCGCCCACACCGACAAACATTTCCACAAATTCACTACCGGAGATACTAAAGAACGGAACCCCAGCTTCACCCGCGATCGCTTTCGCCAATAATGTTTTACCGGTTCCCGGAGGTCCAACTAACAGCACCCCTTTGGGAATCCGTGCGCCAACGGCTGTAAACCGTTCCGGCTGCTTCAGGAACGTAACCACTTCCTGCAATTCTTCCTTGGCTTCCTGAATTCCCGCCACATCATCGAAAAGAATTCCCGTTTTCGCTTCCATCTGGAACCGGGCGCGAGACTTACCAAAGTTCATCGCTTGACCCGGACCGCCGCCCATATTACTCGAACGACGGAAGAGGAAAAATAACCCACCAATTAATAAAATCGGAAAAATTAAATTCCCTAAGATTCCCCAAATCGCCCCATCTTGACGGGCGGGATGGGTATCTAAATCAATATCAGCCTCTCTCAGCTTCGTGATTAGCTCAGGAGAATTAGCCGGCAAATCGACGCGCCAGCGATTCTTTTTCTTCAGCTCCGGGTCAATCGCTTCTACAATTGCTGTTTGACCCCCATCATAGAGGTCAACACTCGTGACTCTCCCTTTATCAATGTAGTCTAAAAAGCGACCATAATTCATCCGGGTGCTGGCGGTGTTTTGACTTAAATCACCAACAGCCGGAGAAAACGCTCCCTGCCATAGGAAAAACCCAATGACAAGAGCGGGTATTGTCCAAAGTAGGAGAATTCTCCAGGAAAATTTCATTGCTTATGCCTCTAGATATTTGTTTTCTGGTTTGGCTTTTGCCCTTAAAGAGCCTCTTGTTTAGCACAAAGTCCAGCTTAAACGGTGGTTTGAATAGGAAACTTTACTTCTGCTTAATCAAATTTAACGTAATTCTCATGATTTGGGCAACTGTCTTATAGTCATTCGTCATTCGTCATTTGTCATTCGTCATTCGTCATTCGTCATTCGTCATTCGTCATTTGGTCAGGGCGGGTTTTGCAGCCAAGCTAAGGAAAACCATCAATATTAGTCCCTAAACCCGCCCCTACACACATCTCCCAGCTCCCCCAGCTCCCCCATCTCCCCATCACCCTATCACCCCATCACGACACCCTACATCACGACACCCTAACCAAGAACGCGCCTACACAAGAGGACTTAATCCTCAACGTGCAGACGCGCTAATCTAAGCTAGACAAAAAAACGTTTGACGTTTAGCTACCAAGGGAGCAGTATTAGTAGGTTTCAACGTGCCAGCGATGGGCTTTCTTCATAGATTTCTGGAAATCAGCCCAGTTCGTCCCTTGCCGTTCAGCAGCAGCCGAAAATGCGGCATCAATGCCATCTTCCATTCCCTTGAGTCCGCAAATGTAGGTGTGGGTATTATCCTTCTGCATTAACTCAAACAATTCATCGGCGCGTTCATCCACCCGATTCTGGATATACATCTTGCCACCCTCTTTGTTCTTCTGTTCACGGCTGATGGCGTAGGTGAGACGGAAATTATCGGGAAACTCTTGCTCGAGTTTTTCCAATTCCTCTTTGTACAGAATGTTTGCCGTATAGGGGATACCAAAAATCAGCCACGCAAACCCTTTGAAGTTGTAGTCTTCGTGCTTTTCTTTCAACATCCGCCATAGGTAAGCCCGGAAGGGGGCAATTCCTGTACCTGTTGCCATCATCAGGATGGTAGCATCTGGATCTTCGGGAAGTAACATTTCTTTCCCAACTGGTCCGGTGATCTTGACATCATCGGTGCCAACTGGCAGATTGCACAAGTAGGTTGAGCAGACGCCATAGACGGTTTCCCCGGTTTCTGGGTGCTTGTACTCCAGTTGTCTAACACAAAGGGAAACTGTCTTATCATCCTCGTGATCTCCATGACGAGTGGAGGCAATGGAGTAGAGTCTGAGTTTATGGGGTTTACCTTTTTCGTCTTTCCCCGGTGGGATAATCCCGATACTCTGACCTTCCAAGTACCAAATATCCCCGTCAGAGATGTCAAAGGTGACGTGGCGAACTGTCCCTGATCCCCCTTCTGCAACCAGTTCGTAGTTTTCAATACATTTGCCTAGATAGGGGTTTTTGGGCTTGTACAGATTGACAGGAACACCCTCTTTTGATGATTTTTTATGAACGATATTTTCCGGCGACGGCGCGGCATCGGCTTCAGTGGCTTTGCCATTCATCCCATTCTTGGCATTCATCACACCATCAAGAGGTTGAATGCTGACGATTTTGCCACCCATGCGGGTGATTCGTTGCATTTCTTGATTCATTCGACTGTATGGCACTGTAATATACGTATTACCACTGCTACGAATGGGATAATCCATTTTGTCGGTTTCGGTGTTCTGACTTAGACCTGTCACTTCGTAAAGAAACAGGCGATTCTTGGCTGTGGTGTTACTAGACATTGCGTTATTTCTCTCTAAACCAATCGATTACGATATATTGCTCAGTACAACATTTCATCAATTCGTGACGAATGAAGCAACCTCCCAATCATGGTTTCAGTCGCTTCATCCCGTAGAGTTGATGGCAGGTCGTTGACCTTGATACCTGGCTGTGGACTCCCCTTATTCCCCCGTTAGCTAATCCGGCAATAGATTTCCCACCTGGTAATTTTTATGCAGTGTGGGATGAATCCCCAGTCATGCCAATCCGAGTGGCATTGCATCCAATCGCTGTTTGGGCAACAGACTTGGCTTTCAGCCCACACGCTCACGACAAAGCGGAGTGTGTACAGTCCTTAACTCGGCTAAACTGGGTGGGGAATGAAGTAGGTTCAATGTATACTCTAGAATACGTCTAATTGATTGAGTTGGCAAAGTTCCAACTCTTCTGACTCCTGTGGGCATCTGTTAGGAGGCAATTCCCGGCAGGTGATGCCGATGGAGAACTCGGTCATTGACCGACCAATAGTTAAAATCGAGTCAATTTGAAAATTTTTGATCCAATTTGCACAACTCACTTTAGGATTATGTTAAGGAATTGAGGAGAAACGTTAAGACTTGTAGACATAATCTCATTTTGGTAGAATCCACAAACAGCCGCTAGTATTAAATACTTACGCCGTGTCTGGCTTGAGTCTTATCCTCTGGGGAAGACTCGTACCTTTCGCAAATATGTGACGGGTTAAAGGCACGCGATCAACAGACGGGTTGACCCTAGACTTGGGACTTGGATTGCTGGAAACTCTATTTGAAACTATTTTTTGCGTTAGAGGGAAACTATGACCACTCAGCTAGACCGCGTGGTATTAATAGCCGTCGCTGGAGACTCTGGATGCGGGAAGTCCACATTTCTGCGTCGCTTGGCAGACCTATTTGGTGAACAGTTTATGACGGTCATCTGCTTAGATGACTATCACAGCTTAGACCGCAAAGGACGTAAAGCGGCAGGGGTGACAGCACTTAACCCCAAGGCTAATAATTTTGACCTGATGTATGAGCAAATCAAAGCGCTCAAAAATGGTCAGGCAATTGATAAGCCAATTTATAACCACGAGACCGGTGAACTTGATCCGCCGGAACGGGTAGAACCAAATAAAGTCGTGGTAATCGAAGGATTGCACCCCCTGTATGATGAGCGGGTGCGATCGCTGGTTGATTTCGGTGTTTATCTTGATATCAGTGATGAGGTCAAGATTAACTGGAAAATCCAGCGGGACATGGCAGAACGGGGGCATACCTATGAAGATATTCTGGCGTCGATTAACGCTAGACGCCCTGACTTCAGTGCTTACATCGAACCCCAAAAAGAGTTTGCTGATGTCGTAATTCAGATATTACCGACTCAGCTTCTCAAAGATGATAAGGAAAGCAAGATCCTGCGGGTGCGCTTGATTCAAAAAGATGGTGTAGAAGGCTTTGAGCCAGTTTATCTGTTTGATGAAGGGTCTACCATTGACTGGAGACCTTGTGGTCGTAAGTTGACCTGTGCTTATCCTGGGATCAAACTATACTATGGTCCGGATAGCTACTTCGGTCATGATGTATCTGTGTTGGAAGTAGATGGTCAATTTGACAATCTAGAGGAGATGATCTACATCGAAAGTCACCTCAGCAACACCTCCACGAAATACTATGGTGAGATGACCGAACTGTTGCTCAAGCACAAGGACTATCCAGGTTCTAACAATGGTTCTGGGTTGTTCCAGATTCTGGTGGGGCTGAAGATGCGATCCACTTACGAACGGTTAACATCTAAGGCGCAAGTGCCCGCGAATGTGTAAAGTCATGGAAACCGCGTCTACGTTGAAACCTGTAGTTTTTCCCTAAGAGAATCTCCAGTTTTCAACTGGGACGGGATAGTGTTGGTTGTATATTACCCATGCCATACTCTTTGATGTGGCGTGGGTTAATAATTAGGGTCTGCTGAATAAGTTTTGTGGTGGGGAGAGGCAACAGGCAACAGGCAACAGGCAACAGGCAACATATTAAATTGGTGTTCTATTTTAAAGTATGGGTAGCAACCAAGATGGTCGCACTACTGACCGAGAACTAGGGATACAAGCCTCGTCCTTTTAGGACGACTTTTTATTTTCTCTTAGTCTTGTATTGTAATAAATAATGTGTTAATCTATAAAAGTAGTCTAGCACAGGCGAAAGTCGTGAGTATCGCCAATCGATTT
>NZ_JAVKBY010000033.1:0-5369 GCF_040222985.1 Coleofasciculus sp. F4-SAH-05 | reverse complement strand
CTTTTCGCCCCTTCTACCACGATGCCTGTAGACAAGACGGCTAGCGCCTTTATGCCTAAATCGACTCCCACTACAGGGTGAGGTTTGGGGCGGTATACTTGCTCATAGTCCAGTTTAAAGCTGATGAACCATCGGTCAGCCGTTCTGGAAATGGTCACAGATTTGGGCGGCAAACAGACGGGTAGTCGTTCATGGGTCCTTAGCCAACCGATAACCGGAACTCTAATTTTAAAATGGTCAAGTTTGATTGACCCATCTAGGGTAAAGCTATCGCCCCGCCCTTTTTTCTTAAATCGAGGCGGCTTGCTTGTTTTTTTAAATGCCCGTCTCCAGGCTTCAGCCAACTGCCTTAGTGCATACTGAGGAGCGCATTTGCTCACTTCATAGTACCAGGGATGAATCGGTTTAACCAGTGCCACTAACCACTTGTGAAGGTCAATCCCTGTTGGAAACTTGATTTTGTCCTCTGGATTATCCCGATTGTGTAAGAGTATCTGCTTGGTTAAACCTAATCCCCAATTCCATGAGTGTCTGGCAACACCAGCGTGTTGAGCTAATGCTGTTCGCTGCTTATTGTTCAGTCTTAATTCTGTCTTGAATCCCAAAAGCATTTGCTGGTAGCGTGAGCGATAATATATACGTTAACACATACACTTAGAGTTGGTAATGCCTTTTCAACAAGGACATAAGTTAGGAGCGAAAAAACAGTTAAAGAAACCCCTGGATAAGCAAGTTATCGCCTTCCGGGGATATGAGGGGCAGAAGGAAAAATTGAAGGCTATCCCTAACTGGCAAGAACGGTTCAGGGAGAATGTTTATCACCTCTACTCATCTCTACCCAAAAGTGAGCAGAAGTGAGTAGATACGATCAGAAATTAGGTTACAGTTGCTAGCCCCCTCAAACTCGGACAATGGCTGGAGATAGTCACCACTCGTATCCACATCTACAGCATAAACCGCCGCCACCCGTTCGATCAGCGACGTTCCTCCCCATTTTTCTCGACCCAACACCGTCTCCACCATACCCCGCAATCCCCCGGAAACCACCACAAACGGTACGCCGCGATCGTCCAGAAAATCGAGTAATTCCACTAAACCTGGACGAATCGGTTTAGATTGAGTATAGGTGAGGATATCTGGATATCGCGAGGACGGAATCGATTCTAGGACGCGGCGCACACCTTCCCGTAGTGTTAGCCGTTTAGCATAAAGTTCGGGCATCACTTGGGCAGATACCTCAGGCGCAAAATCATTTAACATCCCGGCAAAGGTTTCTACTGCCGTAATCGTACCGTCGAAGTCACAAAAGACAACTCGCTGCATTCGAGATCAGAGGTTAGGTTTAACATTGATAAAGATGGTATAGTATTAGCCATCCCACTGGCTTTATTATGCCGCCTTAAATCTCTCTCAGCAAAGAATAGATCAGATAGTTTTTAATTTTTAGATGAATCGATAAAAATCATCCGGCTACAACCTATAAAGTTCTGAACGATGGAATAGATCGAAGTTAAACACAAGCCCTCAGAAGTTGATGTTCCTCGTTTGTGATAGTTCTAAGCCTCGTATCCAGGTCAAGCTAGAGTATTTTCGATGGCATTATTATTCTCTAATTGATTTATATCTTGGAGTTATTAAACTTAGCGATAACTTAATAGATTTATCTTCAGGGGTAAGAAATCCAGAGCATAACTTGCTGGATGCGTCGTGAGTATGACAACAGCTCAATGCTCCCATAAGTACAATAACTCATTGACAGAAACTTCGTCTTTCCTGCAACAGGTGAAATCTATCAAATTACGATGTTTTATCCATAATATAAATTGAATCAAATCATTGATATGACCAATAGTTATTAGGTTATGATTGAGTCAGGATAAAGCGGTTCGCGATTCGATGAGGTACAATCCGCTCACAGGAAAAGCATGAGAGATAAGGGATGGGGGATAAATTGGTGTATTTCATTATAACGAGTAAAAACCGCGATCAGTATAGAAACCTAGTCCAAAGCGATTAGCGCATCAGGGGGTATGTACCAAGTACAATTGTGAACAGAAGCTAAAGGAATGACTCTAAACTATCCCATCATTGAAACCCAACTCAGACTCATTAGAGCTTTACAGCGCGGATACGCTGAAGCATTAGAAGCTGGAGATTGGCAAGCGGCGGAGTATCGTTGCGCTCATTTACATCGGTTGTGTGAAGGGCTACATCATCTGAGTTATTTGCTCGATCGAGGCAATGCTTTATCCACAGTGACACCCCAAAATCAAAATAATTGGGTGGGGACTATCCGGGGTAACAATCCGATGCACACTTTAAATCAGTCCTCGGAGACGAACGAAAAGCCCCTTTCATCACGCCCCCTACCCCCTGAACCACCGCCTATTGATGAAGTGTGGAATCAGTAAATGCTTCTAACTTTTCACAGTTGATGAGGGAGATAGGGGAGATGTAGAAGATGAGGAAGATAGAGGAGTTCACTTGACATTTAACCTTCAGCAAGGGCGGGTTTGGTTAAGGTAGGGGTTTTCTCCTGAACGGTATTGGTAAAACCCGCCCCTAAACACTATGTCCGACTAGTGTAGAGACGCGCCATGGCGCGTCTCTACTATTGCTTTTCTGTTGTATTCGGTTTTATACCAATCAGAAGCGCCAGTTCCAGCCATTTCCAGTAACAATCGACATCAGTATAACCAATTTCTCGTAGCCATTTCAGTTGAGTTTCTACATCTAATAATTTATTCGAGGGATCGTCTGGTTTGTCAGCAATCCCCATGCAAGCGCGGAAATGTTCATGGAGTGCTGGTGTGGGAGAGGCGACGTGTTCTAAGTTGCAAAAAATACCACCGGGTTCCAGCAAGTTGAAAAGTTCAGCATAGAGGGAATGCTTGCATTCAGCATTTTACGTTACGTTTAGTACTGTATTGTAGTGGTTGTATTCCCTGGAATTATGCCCGATTTCTGGATTATGCGACGCAGCAAATTTTTTTACAGAAGGTGGGAGGAGGGTATATTTTTATTCACCGATTATTGTTGGAACATTTTGCTCAGATGGAGCGAAAAATGTAATACCCGTAGGGGCGCACGCTCCGTGCATTGGTGTCAACTTAAGGTGAAACCCCCTCACCCCCAACCCCTCTCCCACCAGGGGAGAAGGGAGCAAGAAAGAAGCGGTGTTCCGAATGTGATATCAGAAGCGTCTTTATGTAATAATTTCCCTTATTTTACTACCTTTATTCTCTCCTTTCTCCCCCCTTTCAAAGCAGGGAGTTTTCAAAACAGGTGCGGGCTTCTGTCGGTTTCTGCATCGCATCTCGGTAAAAGCAGCCAAATTCATACCAGAAGTGACCATTTTTTTGATTGTCAAACTTAATCGCTTGCTGGAAATGTTTGATAGCTTGTTAGTAAACCTTCCGCCCTTTGCTACTATAATTGTGACCTTGGGCTTGATAGCACCGCGCCATGTACCAGTGAGCAACGCCATGTTTGGGGTTTTTCGTCAGGATAGGTTGGAGATAATCCATGGCTGTGTAGGGATCTGGGGGAAACTGGAACTCATTATTATCCAACTCCTCCAGAATCGAATCATCCCGAAACACGTCATCGGCGATTAAATAAAAATGCTGATGAATTTGCTCAGAAAACTCCCATAATAGGTCTAACCAGTAGGGTTCTCCCCAAAGCAGTTACACTCCAACAAATCGCTCCATTCCTTACCCCACTGCCAAAGGATTTAACCAGCGGATAATCTCCAAGTTCAGTCGATTTAAATCCCGATAAACCCCTTGCTTCATCCACTGACCGATCGCATCGAATGGCGTAAAGGAATCTCCCGTTTTCCAATTGACATCTTGTCCCAACGGTGTTAAGTGATTTCCCGGTAGCATTTGTAGCACAACCATATTCGGAAATCGTTGTTGCAGCACAGGGGATAAAATTGCCGTTTGGTCTATCTCGTCCTTGATAAATTTAATCAGTAAATTGCGGCGAATGGCGTATTGCTGGGCAATCAGGTCGTTAGTTTCTTGAGGTGAGGGGGTAAATTCAACGTCAAAGGCTGGCTTGATATTCAACTGCTTGAGGAACGTCAACTGATCCAGCATATTGAACTGTTCCAGAAACGGAATAGCCTGTTTCGCTGGGTAGTTGTTGAAGGAAATCAAAATATTACCCGCCCGTTCCACGGAAAACAGACTGCCAATCAGCAGATGCAGTTTGCACCCCATGCTATGTCCGACACCGTAGATCGGTAAATACTGTTTCTTGAGTAGTCTTGTGGCTTTGAGGCGATCGAGGGTCGTCTCAAAACGGTTGAGGACTTCGCGGGCGATCGCAACGTGATCTAAGGTATTGAGAAACGGCGTCGCCACGACCAAATAACCCTGACGCCCTAATTGCTCAAGTAGCCAACGGTAGGTGACTTGGGGCGCAGCCGCAATAAACGCCCCACCCAAAAAATGCACGATACCAACGGGACGAGACGGAATTAAAACCCAGCTACCAGATAGTTCTTGCCAGTCCATAGGAAGAGAGGGAAGTTCTTATATTTTTATATTGTGACGTACTCCCGGCTAGGTGGCGCTGCATATACCAAGTTGCGTTCTAACCTGTCATTGGACAGCGTTGCCAAGAATCTCAGCGATATCATCGAGTTTGATTTATATATTTAATGAGAAATTGCTATCGGATAATAATTCCATAATTAGCTCAGGTCTGTACACTGTTAGATAAGCTTTTTGTCCCTCATTAGCCATATCCCTTAGCAATCATGATTAAATCCAAACTGTTTTTCACAAGTCTCCTGTCTACCGTAACCGTTACAGGTAGCCTATTTCTGGCAACGATTAGCCCCACTCAAGCCCTCCCTTGTGGGTTTGGCAAAAAGGGTATTTCCCAAAATGCTTCTGGAGAACCTCTTAGTCTGGTTGGCGATAAAATCAACTTCTACAAAAAATTCGGCATTGCTGGTGTTGGTATCGCCGCCGTAGCCGGAGGGTTAGTCGCTGTGAAAAAATTTAAAGCCCGTCAGAACCAACCCACTGAAGCGATTATCACAGAGACACCCTCATCAGAAGTCTTTGAACCCTATAACTTTGCTATCCCTGTTTCTCCAGAAGCGTTAGTCGCTTCAACTCCTGAAGCCGAGGAGTCTGAGCAGGATCTGACCTCCGTGAGCTAATTCAACTGACTGAATGTTAGTAAGGTGGGCAAGAGCGATAGACTGAGTGACATCCTCCCACACCAAATCGAAGATTATGGTGTGGGCTTCCAAACCTCACGATTTGGCATTCCTAGTTTTTCTCTTACGAGGTTTCGCCTCTGACCTAGATGAAGTTATCTCCATCCCCGGCAGACCGACTACATAG